>DALYDJ010000058.1:746-5442 GCA_031973275.1 Candidatus Woesebacteria bacterium | reverse complement strand
CCGCCATAAATACTTCGAATCGCTCGGCGAATCTCTCATCCGTCGCGGATTTTTTAGAGAGTGCCGCTTGCGAGACGGGATAGTCATACAGGATAGTCGGCCCCTTTGTGCCCAATTTTGGCTCGACTTCGTTAGCAATGATCTGGTTCCAGATCTCCTCCCACGTCGTTACCTCACTGACTTGGTATCCCTTCTTTTTGCCAGCAATCTTCAACTTCTTCTCATCCAACATCGTCTCGGTATCAATCCCCGCGTATTTCTCAAATGCTTCCGCAACCGAGATCCGCTCCCACGGCGCCTTGAGATCATATTCCTTCCCCTGATATGTAATCGCCGACATGCTGAATCGTCGGCTATCTGATTGCACGGTCTTCAGAATGTGCAACATAAGCTCTTGAAATTGTTCCGCGACAGTCCAATAGTTGCCACCTGACGCGTACCACTCGAGGATGGTAAACTCAGGGTTGTGGCGACTGCTCCTGCCCTCGCCATTGCGGAATGATTTGGTGATTGTAAACACGCTCCCAGACCCGGCAGAAAGTAGTTTTTTTAAAGCAAACTCGGGTGACGACGGCAAGAATCCGTCCCATCTATTCCCCTGATCGTCCTTTAGCTCAGTTTTAAATACTTCGAGAAACGGCTCCGTGCTCGGCGCGGGTAGTAGTAGTGGCACCTCCGCCTCATGGAATCCCTTGCCCTTAAAATACGCACGGATCGCATCGATAACCTTTTCGCGCATCCAATATCGCTTCCACAATTCTGGATTTTCTTTTAGCTTTTGAAATGTTTTTTGTGTCATATTTGAGAATTAGTAGCGTAGGCGGGCCCCGACCTTTACCTTTTTAAGTAATCGCTCGTCAGTTAGTAGCTTGCCACACCCTCGTACCACTGCCGACATGGGCTCATCGGTCACCCACACTGGCATCTTTGTCGCTTCTGATACCATCTTGTCTAGCCCACGGATTAGCGATCCACCCCCAGCCATTGTGATCCCGTGCTGGATGATATCCGAGACAAGCTCGGGAGGAGTCTCTTCTAGTACATCCATCACTGCCCGCACTATCTGCTGGAGTGTCGGGGCGAGCGCTTCGCGGATCTCGCTGGCACTAAACTTCATCGATTTTGGCAATCCGTTGGAGAGATCTCTCCCCCGCACGACGGTCTGCAACTCTTTTTTGTCGTCCTCTACGATCGCGCTACCAATCTGGATTTTGACTTCCTCGGCACTCGCATCACCCAGTAATAAACCGTATTTAACGCGCGCAAAATGGATAATCGACTCGGTCAGCTCATCCCCGGCAATGCGCAGAGATTTGTTTAGCACAATCCCACCGAGCGACAGTATCGCGATCTCCGTGGTCCCGCCACCAATATCAATTATCATTTGTCCCCGTGGCTCATCGATCGGGAGCCCAGCACCTATGGCCGCGGCCATGGGTTCCTCTACCAAATACGCTTCGCGTGCGCCTGCTTGGATTGCTGCTTCCGATACTGCCCTCCGCTCTACCTCGGTCACCCCTGATGGGATCCCAATAATCACTTTGGGCCGTGGGATCTTGGCTATCCAAGGAGAATTTTCGTGAACCTGTTTGATATAGTAGTTGAGCATCGCTTCGGCGCCGTCATAATCGGCAATCACCCCGTCACGCAGTGGCCGGATCGCTTCGATCGCTTCGGGAGTTTTGCCCGCCATCAACTTGGCTTCTGTCCCAATCGCGAGGACCGCACCTGTCCGTTTGTGTCTCGCAATATAGCTCGGCTCTCGGATCAAGATCCCCTTGCCCTTCACAAATACGAGGGTGTTGGCCGTACCCAAATCGATCCCCATATCCTGGCTAAACATCCCGAGTAATGCGTTCAACATAGACTCACATGATATCACATCTGGTAATTTTTGCTCCAATAAGTATATCTTATTACATCTAAAAACATCACCGTTCTTCTACTTGAATGCTCAGCAGAATTTGCACTCATTCGACAGTTTTTTGAAGCAACTGCTATACTTTTCCCATGCAGTCCATTATTGTCACCACTCTCTACCTCCTAACTACCTTAGTACCCTTGATCCTGACTACCATCAACTCCGAACTTTTCGAATTCCCCAAATTTTTACTCCTGTTGTCTGGCTCACTAGTTATCCTGATCGCTTGGGCCATCCACATCTACCAGACCCGCGACTATCATATCTTTGAGCCAAGTGCTTTGAGCTATTCGATCTTGGCGGTGCTCGCGACACAGGCGGTCGCGACTCTCTTTTCGCTCCACCCCTATACCAGTTTTTGGGGCTACTACTCACGTTTTCACGGAGGCTTACTCACCACTATTTGCTACACCATTATCTTCTTTGCAGTCGCCAAGTGGATGAACAAAAAATCTGTTCGTAAACTAATCAAAATATCTATAGGAACAGCTTTTTTTATTAGCCTATATGCCATTGCCGAGCGCCTAGGTATCGACAAAAACTTCTGGGTTCAGGATGTCCAGAACCGTGTATTTTCCACGCTCGGCCAGCCCAACTGGCTCGCCGCTTATCTTATCCCCAATCTATTCTTGGTACTCTATTCATCACAAATAGACAAAGCCAAATCCGAGAAAAATCTACTTTACCATTTCCTGTTTGCAATTCTTTTTTTGGCGCTACTTTTTACCAAATCGCGCAGTGGCTTTATTGGTTTTGGTCTCGCATTTGTAACTTACTATTTTTTACTCGAGCGCCTTACTACTTTTATCAAAATTAAAACCGCCTTTGTTTCGTCGGCTGCGATCATGGTTTTACTCGCTAGCTTTGTCGGGACCCCCTTTACCCCCACCCTCTCTACTCTACTCAAACCCAAGGTAGATGCACCTCCTAGTATCATCTCTCCTAGCGGGACTGCACTCGAGATCGGTGGGACCGAGTCCGGTGATATCCGCAAAATCGTTTGGCAGGGAGCCCTGACTCTCATCAAGCAACACCCAATCCTAGGGACTGGATCCGAAACATTTGCCTATACCTATTACAATGTCCGCCCCCTCTCCCACAATCAAACTAGTGAATGGGATTTCCTTTACAACAAGGCTCACAATGAGTATCTCAATCTCGCTTCCGGCGCCGGCATCCTAGCTCTCCTCGCCTATCTCTATTACCACCTAGTCGTTTTCCAGACCAGTTTGGTCGTGATCCCAAAATCCAAAAAGGTTCAGCAAGACGACAATCTCGAGCTGGGACAGGTATATCCTGTCCTTGGCGCCACCATCGTCGGCTTTACCGTTACCAACTTCTTCGGATTTTCGGTTATCCCGGTTTACTTGATCACGATGATTATCTCTGCCCTCCCATCTGCCATGATGAGTTCCAAGCCAATCATCTCGCCAAGTCCAAAAACGATTTGGTACTTTGTCCTGGCCCTACCCCTCATTTACTCCTATCGCCTCTTTCTGGCAGATATCTACTACCTACGTGGGAAAAATCAGAATGATATTTCCCTCCTCCAAAAGGCGATTGCCCTACGACCTGGTCTCGATCTATTCCACGCCCAGCTAGGCGAAACCGCCGCTACTACTGGCCAAATAGATCTGGCAATTGGCGAGGCGCAACTGAGCAAAACTCTCAATCCCTATCATCTCAATTTTTACAAATCGCGCGCCAAAACCTACTTGACCCTCGCTTCGCAGGATCCACAATATTATCTCCAGGCAGCACAAGAGCTAGAGGAGGCCAGATCACTCGCTCCAACCGACCCCAAACTCGCGTACAACTTGGGACTCGTCTATACCAGGCTCAGCAACACAGATCGGGCCGCTACTGCGCTCCAGGATGCGATCACGCTCAAACCCAGCTATCCAGAGCCTTACTACGCGCTCACCCTCCTCTACGAACAAACCAAGCAAACCGACAAGCTACCAGACCTCCTCACCGCCGCAAAGTCCAATCTCGCGACATATTCCGCCCAGCTCAAGGAAAAAATTGAGAAATATACAAAATAACTAGTCTATGTCTGGTAGTCTGACTTCATATTTTTCCATAACTACATCATAGATAGTACATCATTAGTACTAGGTGATAAAATATATCCATGACACAGCCCATTCTCTCCGTCCCTCACGAGATTTTACGCAAAAAATCTCTCCAGATAGATCATCTCACTCCAGAGATCCAAACCAAGGTGTTGGAACTGATCGACACGATCAAAAACGCCCACGATCCAGAGGGAGTCGGCCTTTCCTTCCCCCAGATTGGCTACAACCTCCGTGGTTTTGTCACTTACCTCGAGAAAAGAATCAAGATCTACTTAAATCCCGTGATTATCGACCAAAGCGACGATTCCACCCTAGGTGGCACTCCCGATCGACCCACTCTAGAGGGTTGTCTCTCCATCCCCTGGCTGTACGGTCCTGTCTGGCGCCCCAAAAAAATCAAAGTCCAAGCCATCGACGAGCACGGAGCCGAATTCCAGAAAACCCTTACCTCCTTCCCGGCTCGCCTTTTCATGCACGAGTACGACCACCTCGAGGGAGTCTTGTTTACCGATTACACCTTGCGCGACGATCTCCCCCTCTACCTCCTCAACCACGAATCCGACCAGTTTGTAAAAATCGAGGATCCTACCTCAGTCATAAAATGGTAAGACAAACTATCCCATAACTTGACTAATAGGAGTATAATTCTACGCAATAGCTACACATGCATAAATCTCTACAAAGCGTGGAGTTTTTC
>DALYDJ010000058.1:263-736 GCA_031973275.1 Candidatus Woesebacteria bacterium | reverse complement strand
CCTTTGTTAAGATCGAAAACCCAAGTGAAGTGATCAAGTGGTAGATGTTCTATCCTAATCACAGTATTCACGTTTGAAAACAATTTCATCGTGTGTTACACACCTAATACATCATCTATTGACCTATAAGAGTATAATCATCCCCACTTAACAGTCGTAAAAAATACAATTATGTCACTCATCGAAAATGCTCTTAGACTAGGTACCATAACCCTCGAACTATTCCGCGCCTATATGGGTACTGGCCCAGGTGATATAGCTGCTCACGCCAAGGATCAAGCTCAGGCTAACCGCCAATCACTCCAAACCGAGTGGAATTGTCCCTTAACCGACCCCATCTCTAAGCAAGAGAATTATACAGCCATAGTATGCCTGGAAAAAACTGACCTTCAAAACAATCCATATCTCGAAATATCCGTAAATCAACCAACGGACCTAACTGGTCCTAGCACCACCTTCGCCAAGATTAGCGG
>DALYDJ010000058.1:0-253 GCA_031973275.1 Candidatus Woesebacteria bacterium | reverse complement strand
GCACCTTAAAAAGTGAACGAAGGAAAAATAGCTAAGATCGCTTTAGATGTAGCCGTTTAGATGATGAAAATTATCGTCCTATAAACGGTTACATCTATTGTAGAGTAGCTAAAAAAAATTCGGGCCTCCGAAAGTCGCCTGAAGGTAAATCAAAAAGGAATTGGCCAATGGCCGCGAAATTTAACGTTCGCCGCGCCATAGGCTTTGCTTTCCTATTGGCGTTATTGTTCATGACCCCTGCCTCCGCGCAAGA
>DALYDJ010000057.1:0-5609 GCA_031973275.1 Candidatus Woesebacteria bacterium | reverse complement strand
TGCTTAATTCGTGAGAGGTCGTTAGAAGCAATTTCGTTAGAAATCCAGACTCCTGCGTTATTTATTAAAACATCGACTTTACCAAGTTTTTCTATAACTTCCGTAATGGTTTTTTCTACTTGGATAGAATTCGAAACATCACAAATAAAATACTCCGCCTTTCCGGAATCTTTTGATATTTGCTCTTTCACCGTTTGAAGTAGTTTTTCTGAGCGGCTGACCAGAGCAACGACTGCACCAAGCTTAGCAATCTGAATCGAAATTTCTTTCCCCAAGCCTTGACTTGCTCCTGTCACTAAGACAATTTTATCTTTTAAAATCATGGTTTTATTATACACTCTGCTATAATTCTCATGCCTTGGGTAGGTGGATGATCGGGCGAGTCGCAAGATGAGTCAGGAAAGTCCAGACAGCAGAGTGCAGGGTGGGTAGCGTAAGCTATCACGGGTAACCGCTAGTTTAGAGCAACAGTGACGAATCCCTTTAGTGGGAGTGAAACGGGCAATCCTCCCCGCTGCAACCGACGAATTGGACGACAAAGACGGTAGCACTCCCGAGTCCTAAAGTTTGCGGGCATTAGAGAAATGATTATCTTAAAAACAGAATCTGGCTTATGCCTACCCAAGGCAAAATAAAAGTCTAGATAATTTCCTGGTACTTAGGGATCCCCTTCTGACCGTAGTCGAGCATCACGAGTCCACCCATGGGGATGTAGCGAATTTTGGAATTTTCAAATTCTTCGATTAAATGAGGAACCTTTTTGGTGAGGGTCGCGACTAAGAAGATGGTAATGGGGTCGCCGTGGGAAACAATTAGGTGAGACGAGTTTTTACTCATTAACTTGAGTCTATCTACCAAGGTATTAATTCGCTCAAAAATCATTTCTGGTGATTCTCCCCCACCCTCAAGGTGTGCGGGAATATCGTAGGGAAAATTGGGTGACATATTTGTCAAAACCTGCTTAGTCAATCCTTGGATCGGGGTACCGGTCTCGGTGAGCAAATCAGTCTGATTGGGATGGAGCTTGAGGATCGAACCAATAATACCAGCTGTTTCTGTGCACCTAGTAATTGGACTACAAAAAATATCACGTATTCTATATCCAGCTAAAATTTGCGCCTGTTGCCTGGCCATATCCTGACCATTGGCCGTGAGGGGAAACCCAGGGAGGCGGTACGGTATGACATTATCCGGATTCTGGTACTCTCCGTGGCGGGCGAAAAATATTTTCATTATTTAGCCCGATGAGCGAATTTGTCCCATACTATTAAGATCGGGACGGCCGTAAAGGTCGAAGAGTATGTACCTGAGATGGTACCAATGAGCAAAGCAAAAATGAACCACTTGGTACTATCGCCACCTAGTAGATACATGGCGAGAAGCATAAAAATAATCGTGAGTGAGTTATTGAGACTCCGACCCATTGTCTCTACCACACTGCGATTGGCGATATCTTCAAAAGATAAATAGCCATGCTTTTTGTTTAGTTCGCGGATACGGTCGTAGACTACGATGGTATCGTGAACAGAAAAGCTCAAAATAGTGAGCAAGGCGGTGACAAATAGCGTGTCTACTTCGACACCCCAAAAATGTCCGGCGAGACTAAAAATACCCAGGAGAACGAGGGAGTCATGGAGCATAGCTAGGATCGCAGAGACCCCAAACTTGATGTTTTTGAAACGATACGCCACGTAGAGGAGAATCATCGAAGCAGCCAATAGTACGGCAGTAATAGTCTTGCTAATTAACTCACTCCCCAAAGCGGGACCAACAGTATCAAATGACAACTCGACTACGTCAGAAAATTTCGATTTGTAACTCTGATAAACATCTTTGTTGAGAGGAGAAGTTGAGATAGTCCAGATACCATTCTTCTCAGACATCTCACGAATATCGATCGAAAATTCGCTAGCGTACTCACGGATGAATGATTCTTGTGTCTGTGTTTGCCACAAAATCGTGCTCCCGCCAGTAAAGTCGATCGAAGGTTTGAGCCCATACTTGATCAGTGAGTAAGTACCGGGAACAATGACGATCAGCGAGATAATAAAATATAGCCACCAATATTTCATTGGTTGGAGGATATGTAAATGTTCACCAATCATAAATTCTCCAATTCTAAAATTATTTTTTAGTAAGTGCTCGTAGTAAGTTGCGAGTAACGAAGATGCCGGTAAACAAAGAAATGGCGATACCGAGGAAGAGAGTCAAAGCGAAGCCGCGAACCATCCCAGAGCTATTGAGGAAAGTCCAATCGAGCGGGTTGAAAAGAATAAAAGTGGTAATGAGAGTGGCGATGTTGGCGTCTTTGATAGCATCCCAAGCCTTGCCAAAGCCAAGCTCCATACTACGGCTCCAGTCGTTGCCTTTGCGTTGCTCCTCCTTCATGCGCTCAAAAATCAAAATATTACTGTCGACCGCCATCCCAATCGAAAGGATAAAACCAGCAAGACCAGGCAAAGTAATGGTGATCGGCACCAATTTGTAGACGGCGAGGGTCAAAAGACCATAAATAAGGAGGCCAATGTCGGCGATCAAACCGAGCCACCCATAATTGAGGATCATGAAAAGCGCCACTAAACCTAGTCCGACCAAACCAGCAGAAATACTCTTACTAATACTCTCGGCACCGAGGGTTGGCGCAATATTTTGCTGTTTGATGATCTCGATGGGGACCGGGAGCGCCCCAGCATTGAGGGTAATAACCATATTTTTGGCTTCGTCGAGGGTAAATTGGCCGTTAATCACCGCGTTCCCGTCGAGAATGGCTTGCTGGACAGTAGGATAAGTCAATACTTGTCCGTCGAGCAAAATCCAGACAGGTTTGCCGATATTGCGGGAGGTTATTTCCCCAAATTTCTTACCCCCCTCCTCAGTAAACTGGAGATTGATTTGAGGTTGGCCATTTTGGGAGTCAAAACCAACGCTAGATTTTTTGAGATCCTTGCCGGTCAATCCAGTTGGTTTTAAATCTGCATAAGTGGGACTGTCAGTGGCGACTGGAATATCATAAAAATCTAGTGAGGCAGTTTGGCCGATCAGGTCGAGGGCTTCGTCTGGATTACTGACCCCCGGCAAAGCGACTAAAATCCGATAGGAATCGGCGCTCACCAAGGTTTTGATAGTAGGTTCGGCGACACCATAGAGATCGACACGCCTAGCGATCACTTCTTTGGCTGAGTCGAGAGCATCTTGGCGATCGGCCGGCTCTACCTGGCTCATATCGGCTACTAGCGTGACCTCGGTACCACCTTGGAGATCCAAACCTTGCTTAATCACTAGTTCGCGCTTGAAACTGCCAATGCTTAACGTGGGACTTGAAATATTGAAGGCATAATCACGACCAAAAAGAGAAAATTTTAGGGGATAGTTTTTGGGGGCGTCGATAATGAGCGCCATGGCAGTCAGAAGGACAATAAGAAAGAGGTTACGACGTAGTTTCATACAGAATAGTGTAGAGGGTAAAGTGAAAAGTGTATAGTCATGAGCTTATTTCACATCTAGTTTTAATTGTTTGGTTTCGGTAAATGTGGCCGAGAGAACTTGGGTGGATGGGTCATAGACGAGCTCGACTTCGTCTCCTTCGTCTAGCGCGAGTGCTTTAATAACAACACTTGGAATAATAATGCCTTTGGAGTTGCCTATTTTGGTGATCTTGGTCACGATCATGCTACAAGTTCCTCTTCGTCCCCTACTACCATCACTCGTGAGGCCTCTAGAATGCGACCGATGAAGGGGTCGTTGTGTGATTTGCGGTAGGAGAGCTCGGCCTCGGTCATGACGGTATAGTTGATCTCTCGATTTAGTTTGGCTTCTTGCTCTTTGATGAGCTCGGTCAGTTGGGGCATGATGAGGTCGCCAACCAACAGGAGATCAACCGTGTCTTTGGCGCGTGGCATGTGGCGGACAAAACGTCCAGAAACCATTGCGTACTTGAGCTTGCCTAGTTTGGGGGCGGTTTTGGTGATGGCTAGTCCGAGACCGGTGGTCTTGCCGATCATGCCCATGAGCTCTTTGTGGAAAAGATAATTTTTGTTGAAGGTATAGTAGATGCGGTTACCACGCTTTTCGTCTTTGACCATGCCCACAGATTGCATGTGGATCAGTTCACGTCTGACTGCATTGATCTCTTCACCCAACTTGCGGGTGAGTTCGCGGATGTAGAACATTTGCTCTGGATCGACTAGAAATACTTCTAGGAGTTTGACACGAACCTTGGAAACGACAAAGTCATTTAAGCTAGCCATGAGGCTAGTATAGTACATTTTTTGTACTCGATCAAATCTAGTACTCGACCTCGTTGTCGAGAGGTAGGATCTCAAAGACAATCTTGCCCCTGTTGAATGAGAGCTTCTTGCCTTTAGCGTCTGTCCAGACAGTACGTGATTCGCGATCTTTTTTGGACCAAGTAGCCTCGGTGGCTGATCCGTCCTGGAAAACGATACCCTTGCCAGTGCCTATGAGCTCGTAGAGCATGTGTTTGTGCTCGTCGAGAGGACCCAATTCTTTGGTAAACTGGACGACCACAACTTTTGCAGTTAGCTGAGCGTCGTCGTTTTTATCCTTGTGCATCTCGCCCCCATTTTCACGGGTATAGGCGTTTTTCGTAGCATCGTAGTTCCAGACTACATCGTAGTCATGATAACTCTCCCAGAATCCAAAGGCGATCTTGCTGACGCTACCTTTGGTGCTTGAGTCATCCTTGAAAGTGAAAGGAACGAATTTGTCCGACCACTCGGTCTTGCCGTCTGGAGTTTTATTAGTCCATCCTCTAGTACCAGCGGCGTACTTCCAGAGCTTCTCGGTACTCGTGTACATGGTGTGCTCGGTGGCGACAGTTCGGCCTAGACGCTCGTAGTCACGCCAAAAAGTGGGGAAACCGATTGAGAACTGGTTGAGATCGTTACCCTTGGCTCCACCCCAACCATACTGATTGATTTGTTCAAGAGCTTGGACACGCTTGTCAGTGTTGCAAGTTTTGGGGTCGCTAGAACCACAGTTGGCACCGCCCACGTGAGTGTAGAGCGGATAGTTGTACTCAGATGCGGCATTGATGAAGTGAGTCCTGGCACTGCGGACTGGTCCAAGAATAGTATCTTTGGCGGCAACACCACAATAAAAGACTGCGCCAAAGCGAGATACCCCACCCTCAGCAACGGCCTCGTAGATGACGTCGGCTGAGCCGAGACCGGATTGGGGTCGAGCGTCGGGAGTGTTTTCGATCATGACGAAAAGTGGACGGCGGGACTCCCACACTTTTTCTTCGGCGGTCGTGTACATCATGCCGTTGATCGGACATTCTGAGGTACGGGGAGCGGAGGGATCGATATTTAATCCACCACCTACTGGGGGAGTGGCGACGGGAGTGACAGGACCTCCAGACTGTGGAGAGTAGAGATAACTAGTTAAACCATAACTAGCACTAGCAGAGAGCCCAAATGCCAAGAGAAAAACGACTAAACCTTTAACAAATTTATTTTGCATATGTTACTTGCCCTTTCGATTAATTGTTTTTTGTTCTTCGTCAGAGAGCGGATGGTCAATCCCAACCCCACCTTTGACTGATTTTACATAGAAACGAGTATTTTCTCTACTATGTAGTGATGTTA
>DALYDJ010000056.1:0-5673 GCA_031973275.1 Candidatus Woesebacteria bacterium | reverse complement strand
ATTCCTCGGCGGCTTGCTGACCTACATCGGGGTCGGCCCCACTACCTAAGCCTTTGGTCAAGTTTTCGCCGATTTGGATTTTGACGGTAGCGGGATTATTGAGCAAAGCCTGAGAATCGGTATTGATAGCGACGAACTCGACACCTTTGATCTTGCCGGTTGTGACCATGCTAGCGACGGCGTTGTTACCACCACCACCAATCCCAATCACTTTGATTTTGGCAACGGCATTTAAATCTGGTTTTACTAGACCCATATATTTTCTATTCTAACATGACTTTTGCCCTGCTATTTTGGCCGAAGCGAAAAATAGCCGAGCTTGTTTGTTAAATCCAGGGCAGGAATAATTCAAGTATACACTATGGCAGGCCTTTCGACAGGCTCAAGGTAAAAATGATTTGATAAAGTCTATCACCTTTTTAAAGTTGAAGGAAGTTGTGAGCTTGGAAGAAAACTTGGGCAGACGGAAATGTGGGGTCGAAGTAGGATTGTCGACCTGCATCATCTGCAGTAAACCCGCCACAGTCGAGTACTCGGGAGTTTTGATCTCGTCAACCAGACCTGTCAGGCCGGATGGAATCGCGAGGCGAGACTGCATGTTGAGGATTTTGCGCGCGACGTCGCTGATACCAAAAGTGAGAGCACCACCACCGGTCAAAACGAGGCCAGCGGGAGTTTTGCCACCCATACCGGCTTTGATGAGCTCGGACTTGATCAACTCAAAGATTTCGTTGAGTCTGGGTCGGACAATACCTTCGACCACAGCCTTGCGAGATATTTTGCGGGGAGCATCTTTTAGCCCAAGTTTGTGGAGATCGATTTCGTCAAGCTGTTTTTTGCCACCGACGTTTTTGGGGTCGAGTACTTTGGTTATGTGTTCGTCGGGAGCTAAATTGCGCTTGATAATCTCGGCGGAGTCGAGCGAAACTCGCAGACCAATGGCGATATCGTTGGTGATGTTTTTGGCTCCGACCGGAATCACGCCGGAGTAAGACAGTGAGCCGTCGAGATAAACACAGAGACTCGTGGTGCCACCACCTATGTCCACGACGACGGTCCCGAGCTCGCGCTCGGTCTCGGTGAGGGTAGCAAGAGAAGATGAAAGACCGGCAAAAACGACTTGCTTGGTATCTACCCCAATTTCGCTCATGACTCGACTCAAGTTTTTGAGGTTGACAGAGGAGCCAGTGATTAAATGGGCTTCTGCCTCGAGTCGGACACCAGACATCCCAACTGGGTCTTTGATCCCCTCTTGGTTGTCGACGAGGAAAAATCTAGGAATGACGTGGAGAATCTCTCTCTGGGGTGGCAGCGGTACGGCTTTAGCGGCTTCGACTACACGGGTGACATCGTCCCGAGTGATCTCTCCGTCTGGATTTTGGACGGCAACTAGACCTTTGGAGTTCATTGATTCGATATGAATGCCTGAGACAGAGACGGTTACTTCTTTGACCCCAAGTCCCGCCATACGCTCGGCGGATTCGACGGCTTCGGTGACTGCCTCAATGGCATCTTCGATGTCGACTATTTGACTTTTGCGGATGCCACGACTGGCGACACTGGCGACCCCGACGACCCGAAGCTGAGTATCTTCTTCTCCCCTAGTTGCAATGACACAAGTTATTTTGGAGGAACCCAAATCAACAACGGAAATTTGCGAGATCTTTTTCATGGTTTTTCGCTCCACTCTGTTACGCTGCAACCATTTCGATTTTTATTAACTAATTTATCGTAGGTCATACAATTTATCTTAACACAGGACGATTAAAGCGGACATCAATAGTACTCACACCTTTCCATATTGTAGCGTCGGAGAGTACTGACTGCAAGGTTTTGAGTTGAGTTATTTCGTCTAGACGAGGACTAAAAATCGCGGTTGGACCAGTTGATAGCTGGATCGTGATGGTATTGTCATCTACGAGAGTCAGATTTTTGATTGAGACAATCTCTTGTGCCAAACGCAGAGCCAGTCTCAGTGCTGCTGTAACTGATTTATCCTCGATTGGTTTGCCGATCGTGAGTTTGATGGGACTGGAGATAATGACAGTCGGGACGTTGGGGTCATTTGATCTCTCTCCGATAACACGGTACTTTTCGTCGAGGACAACCCAGGTGGGGTTACCAGTAACTGAGATCGCAACGACAGGTCGTACTGAGATAAGTGAGACGGCGAGAGTGCTAGGGAGGGTTTTGCGGATGGAGACTTGCGCGATCGTAAAATCCCCAGAGGTAAGCCGAGCTGACAACTCATCTTGGGTGAGACGAAAAATATTGCGGGACTTGAGCTTGTCGATCTCAGAAAGGACGGCGGGGTCATTACACGGTACAAAATCGAGCATGCAGGTGATCTGAGACACTTGAAAATAGCTCGAAAACAGAACCAAATAAATCAAAACTATCCCGGCAAGAGAAACAAAAAAGGGAATCAAATAATCGGTCGTTAAAACGAGATATTTGGATGGTGTGGGATGAAAGATTTTGGGAGTCAGCATTTACTTTAGCTCTGATAATAAACTGGTGACGATAGCTTGGGTGGCGTTGAGTGGGAGTAGCTGGGGTCGGCTAGATAATTGAGCTACGGTTTTGATTGAATCCATAAAGTGAGAGAGAGTCAAATGAGACTCGGTGAGAATAACTCCTTGTTTGGACTGTGCCAAATAAGTCGCGTTTTTGTGTTGCTCGTAATCGTGAGTAGACATGAGAGGGACCAGAATAGATTTGGTTCCGATGACCGCGAGTTCGTAACAGATATGCGCACCCGAGCGGCCAAAATAGTAAGTAGCGCTACGGAGGTAATTGCCAATCTCGTTTTCGCCGATATAGCCGAGGGGGAGATAACAATCGCTTAAACTCCCAAGGGTATCTTTGAGGGAGATGGCGCGATCATAATCCTTTGTGATGGAGCTATTGCCGGTCTGATGGATGAGATTGAAATGGGTTAAAAGATCATGGAGATGGGTAAAGACAAAATGATTAAGGACGTGTGCACCTTGTTTGCCGCCCATGACTAGGAGGGTCGGCTTGCGGCGAGTGAAGTATTTTTGTTGTTGACCGTGGAGGAGTGAGTCGCGTAGTGGCAACCCTACTACAGTCGTGCGACTGGGATGAAAATGCTTGCTCGAATCCGGCCAGGTTAGATAAATGCGACGAGCCAAGCGACCAATGAGCTTGTTGGCTCGGCCGGCCGTGATTGTTTGTTCGTGCAGATAGATTGGGATACCCAGAACTTTGCCGGCAATTGCCACGGTTCCACCAAGATATCCCCCAAAACTCAGGACAGCAGCTGGCGCGATTCGCTTTAATAAACTAAATGATCGAACAAGACCGAGGGGGAAAAGGAAAATTTCTTTGAGGGAGAAAACTAATTTGCCGGCGACGAGATCATAAAAGGGGATCTGGGACAGCGTGACCTCTAAGTACTCTGCGCTGTCAGAGGTGTCTCCCCGACTGCTGTGCCGATGGCCGATCCAAGCTACCTTGTGTCCGCGATGGATAATCTCTCTTGCCACAACGAGTGCTGAATTGTGGTGACCACCAGTGATGACAATTGTTGGCATAGTACCAGTATATCCCACGCGAACGAGTTATTTCTGGTGGCGGGCGACGGAGAGGACGAGGCCTACTCCAGCCAGCATGGTAATCAAGGCACTACCACCATATGAGACTAGGGGGAGCGGGACGCCCGTGAGCGGAGTCAAGGCAACCATAGCAGCCAAGTTGAGACATACTTGGAGGGCGATCCAGGCACCCACACCTGCAACCATGGTGGAGATGGATTTGTCTGATTCTCTCGTAGCTACTTTGAAGATAAGAGAGAGGAAATAGAGGAAAGCCAAGATCAGGCCAACGCCACCGATAAAACCGAGCTCTTCGCCCACAACTGCAAAAATTGAATCGGTGGTAGCCTCTGGCAAGTAAGCATATTTTTGACGCGAGCGACCGACCCCGAGCCCCGAAACTCCGCCTGACCCAAGCGACAGTAAAACCTGGCGGATATGGTAAGAACTACCCTGAGTATCGTGGAGTGGGTCAAGAAAAGTTTTGACTCGTTCCAACCTATAAGGTTCGGCGACGATGAGGATGACTCCGAGCGTGACACCTACAACCGCGAGCGAGACAAAATGCTTGAGAGGATAACCTGAGATGTAATAGATGGCGATCGCCAACAAAGTCACGACTAAAGTGGTGCCCATATCTGGCTGGAGCATGATCAATCCGGCGACAAGCGCCACAAAAAACCCAAATTGGGGCAGTGTGATGCGCCGAGCGTGCAACCACACAGAGAGATAGACCACTTCTACAAATTTGATTAGTTCGGCCGGCTGGAGCACAACACCAGGTAAGACCAGCCAACGTCTCGCTCCTTGGACTTTGGTGCCGATCCCCGGGATCGCAACTAAGAACAGTAACAGTAGACCAACCGCTAGGACGATTGGGGAGATCTTTTGCCAAAACTTGGGACTCAAACTACTGACAATCATCATCCCGACGAGGCCAACCCCTGCCCATTTGAGCTGGAGCAAAACAAAGTGCCATTTGTTCCCAAAATCTCTCGCGCCCTCGGCAACACTCGCGCTATAGATCATGATCAACCCGAATCCGAGCAGGATCAAGGTCATGACAATAATCGAAGTAGCAAGGGATAGCTGAATTTTTTTCATAAATTGCGGACTGCGTCGTTAAACTGACGACCGCGATCGAACTCGTTTTGGAATAGGTCAAAGGAAGAAAAACCTGGTGAGAGAAGGATTTGATCACCTGCGACGGCATTGTCTGTGGCTAGCTTGACCGCTTGAGCCATACTCGTGGCAGTGCCTATGATCTTGTCGCCTGCGAGCTCTGTGAGAGCGGTGGTATATTCTTGAATATTTTTGGACCCTAAAATAACGATTTTTTTCAACCAGGGATTGGTACGAACCTCAGACAGGAGTAGGTCAAAAGGTAGTTTTTTGGTGTCGCCACCGGTAATCCAGATTGTGGGTGCGGTTGATGCTTGGAGAGCTTTGATTGAAGCCGTAGGTGTAGTCGCGGTTGTGTCGTTGATATAGGTCACGCCGTGGGTAGTTGCAATTTTTTCTTGCCTGAAGGGGATCCCCCGAAACTGCTTGGCGACAGAGCGAGATAAACTCTGACTGAGTCCCAACCTGGTAGCGAGCGCTGCCATCGCCGCAATATTCTCCTTGTTGTGGAGCCCGGGCAAGCTAGTCTCCCAATCTTTAACGCTGGATGATGAATAGCCCAACTTGACCCCAGGTGATTTTTTGGCGATCGTGATGGCACCCTGGTTGTCCTGGTTGTAAATACAGCAATCATCCAGATTTTGATAAGCGCAAATTGCTTCTTTGTCGGCCTGGTATGACGACATCGATGAGTAGCGGTTGAGGTGGTCAGGATAGAGATTGGTAATGACAGAGATCTTGGGGCTCGTCAATAATTCGTGAAAGTTGTGGAGCTGGAACGAAGACAGCTCGAGGACTGCGTACTTCTTACCCTCGCACTGGTCAAACAACTGCAGGCAAGAGGTGCCGGCGATATTACCACCTTGTATAACCTGTCCCGGATAAGCAGTTGCTAATAGATTGGCAATTAACTCTGTGGTCGTCGATTTGCCCCTGGTGCCAGTGATCCCAATGGTCGTAATATTGGCATATTTTACGAACAGCGCCACGCTCG
>DALYDJ010000055.1:0-5729 GCA_031973275.1 Candidatus Woesebacteria bacterium | reverse complement strand
TGTAAATTTGTTAAAAAAACCTTAATTTGGTAGGATAGCTATCGCATGAGCGATTTGACTGGTTACGCAGAGTTTAGGGAATTTAATCGGCAGTTGTGGCGATACGCCACTAAACATGCTTATCGGGTATTCTTTCGATTTGAGGCGGGAAAAGATATTGTGGCTGGAGCGCTTTACCATAAGCGGGGTAAGTATGCCAGGCCTTTTCTCCATTCTGCCATGATGGCGATTATTTTTTTTGGGGTAACTTTGGGGCCGAGGTTTGTCCAGGCCAGTTTCACCGAAGAGGAGAGTAGGGGCGAGTCGGTGTCGAGCGTGAGCTCGCTGGGAATATCGCTGGACTCGACTGGAATCGTGACACTTGAGTCGGAGAAACCGTGGAACCAAGTGAGTGAGTATACCGTCAAAGAGGGTGATACTCTGTCATCGATTGGAGCCAAGTTTGACCTCTCGATTGATAGTTTGAAATGGGCCAACCCAAGTATTAATTGGCAAAAAGTTAAACCAGGCGTGGTGGTAAAGGTACCACCAGTGACTGGGGTAGTGTACAAAGTAAAACCAGGTGATACGGTCTACTCGATTGCCAAAAAATTCCAGACCGACGCGCAAGGGATAGTTGACTTTCCCATGAATACGTTCTCGGATGATGAGACTTTTGCGCTGGTGGCGGGCCAGACCTTGATTGTGCCAGATGGAATTATGAGTGATGAAGTCTCGCCAAGTGCGCCAAATATTGCGCGAGTGCTGACCCCAGATGCTGGGTCGGTGACTGCTTCGGGGAGTTTTGTTTGGCCTGGATTTGGCAAGATTACACAACCATTCCGTTGGTACCACAAGGGACTTGATATTGCTAATCATGATGGGGGAGCTATTCTGGCGGCTGATTCTGGCACGGTGGTAGTGTCTGGATGGAGTAATTCTGGTTATGGGAACCACGTAATTATCGACCATGGAAACGGGTATCAGACGCTATATGCGCATTTGTCGAGCATCTCTGTTGCGAATGGGATTAGAGTGAATCGAGGAGCTACGATCGGTCAGATGGGCTCGACCGGGAGATCGACGGGGACCCATCTTCATTTTGAGATCCGCAATAGTTCGGGGAACTTGGATCCGATGGGGTATTTGAAGTAAGATGGTGGGCGAAAGCTTGTCGGACCGAAATTTTGACCTCCGGTACATGCTGCTTGCGCGCCTGTAATGCCTGCCTACGCAGGTAGGTCGGCAAAATTTGATCCGCCAAACTTTCTTGTTACTCTTTATCGCCAAAACAGTTAGATCTGCATAATACAGTCTTTATCTTGATAGTAAGTTTTGGCAAAATTTGATCCGCCAACCTTTCTCCAAAACTAGTTGTTTTATGCTAATATACTCGAGTATGAAGAAGTATAAAGTAGCGCTTTTTATCGGTCGGTTTCAGCCTTTTCACAAGGGACACTTGTATAGTCTAGAGAAATGTTTGGAGATTGCGGATAAAGTAATCATTGCCGTAGGGAGTAGTCAGGAGAGTGGAACTGAGAACAATCCGTGGGGATACAAAGTACGCAAACAAATGGTGTGTAGCGTGGTGATGGAACAGGGTGTGCAGGATAGGATAGTAAAAATTGTTAGTTGTCCCGATAATCCGAGTGATAAAAAATGGGTGAGAGAGATAAAGAAGCGGGCGGGGAAATTTGATGTGGTAGTGTCCAATAATGCATGGACTCTAAACGTGATGAATGATGAAGGGTATGAAGTCGTGGAATCTGGACTGTTTAATCGAGAAGAATTGGAAGGGGTAAAGATAAGGGAGATGATGAGATCTGGAGATGAGGGGTGGAAACTAAGGGTACCCAAAGAGGTGCTTGGACAAATCGACGTGAGTGCGATCTAGAAAAGTGACACCTTCTTCTTGTAATTTGGCGTATTGCTCCATGGAACCACCGAAGGCATAGCTTTCGGACAATTGGCCGTCTTTGGTGACTACGCGGTGGCAAGGTGTGAGATCGCCGCTAGGATTGGCGTGGAGGGCGTGGCCGACACGCCTAGCATCGCGGGTACCAAGAGCACGGGCGATCTCGCCGTAGGTGGTGACATAGCCTGCGGGGATTTGCTGGACGAGAGAATAGACTTGGGAGAAAAAATTCATAGTTGAATGCTTTCGGTCTAATTGTTTTTGTTTGTGTGACGGTCCCGCCTGTGGCGGGATCCACTACTCTACACAAAAATAATTAAGACCTGCAAGCGTTATTTTTTATTTATGCAGTCAACAAAATTTCATCCGACAACCTTTCTTTTTAAGTGACTCGCAAGCGCCATTTATTTCTTTTTACTAAATCCCTCGATGGCTTTGAGGACCTCGATGGGGACGGCAAAGACGATGGTATTGCTGGCGTCGCTAGAGATATCATTGATGGAGTTGAGGGTGCGCAGATGGAGGGCACCAGGGGACTTTGCGAGTTTAGAGGCGGCCTGTGCCAGGTTTTGGCTGGCCATGAGCTCACCTTCGGAGTTGATGATGGTCGCGCGCTTCTCGCGCTCGGCCTCGGCTTGCTTGGCCATGGTGCGGACCATGGACTCGGGGAGCTCGATATCTTTGAGCTCGACGGTTTGGACGTCGATACCCCAATCAGTCGCGTGTTTGTCAACGATCGAGAGGATTTTGGTGGCGATTTTTTCGCGCTGAGAGAGGAGCTCATCGAGTGTAGCCTCACTGGCGACCCGGCGCATGGTCGTCTGGGCGAGCTGGAGCATGGCGTAGTAGACATCTTCGACTTCGTTGATGGTTTTGGCGGCATCGGTGACTTTGTAGTAGATGACAGCGTTCATTTTGCAGGTCACGTTGTCTTTGGTGATTGTGTCTTGCTTGGGGACGTCGACGGCTTTGGTACGGATATCGACTTTGCGGAAACTCTGAAAAATAGGGATGACCAGTTTCCAGCCGGCGGTGATGACATAGCTAAAGCGACCCATGGTATAGACCACGCCGCGCTCGTATTCGTTGACTTGTTTGAGGGAGATGAGGATGACGAAAATAATCAGGGGGATAAAAAATTCCATACAACCTCCAATTGCTAAACTATTAGATTTATTATATCAGTAATTGTCTAACTTGCTTGTGACTTAGTGGTTTAAACCATTTAGTCATTGCAGGGGATGTCAAGATGATTTGGGTCTGGGTGGAGGCTGGTCAATGGGTTTATAATCGAAAGCATGAAGTTGAAACTGGTGAGTATTAATATAGAGGGGAGAAAACATTTAGAGTCGGTAGAAGATTTCCTCGCGAAGGAGAGTCCGGATGTGGCTTGTTTGATGGAGGTGGCTGAGGAAGACGTGGAGAGCGTATTGCATGATTATCCATATCGGATATTTAAGCCGAACTTTTTGGATGAGGATGGGCATAAATACGGAGTTGCGATCGGATCAAAAACACAGTGGGAGAGTGAGAGAGATACGTATTGTGATGGCCGAGGAGATGGCTATCTCCCATATGGCGGTCAAGGAATAACTCATCGGCCGGCTGTGATTGCAGTAGTGGTGGATGGGTATCATATTGTAGCGCTCCACTTTACTTGGACACCAGATGGGAAGATGAGTGTGGAGCAGGCGCGTGACTTGAACCGATTGTTTGAGTGGATGGGGGAGCGACAAGGGGTGATATGTGGCGACTTTAATATCCCAAGAGGTAACGAGTTATACCAAAAAATACTAACAAAGTACCTGGATAATGTACCACTGGAAGTCGAAAGTACACTCGATCCAATTTTGCATTATGCGAACCATAAAATAGCTGGGAGTCTAAAGTTGGTAGTGGACTATATGTGGTCTACCCCTGAATACAGAGTGGAAAATGTGAGAGTAGTGAGTGGGGTGAGCGATCATTGCGCTGTGGTGTGTAGCGTTGAGAAAATCTGATCTATTTTGAACTATTTATCTGGTATAATGAGCCTTATGAACCCTCCTACGCTCGTTGAGCTATGGAAGGGCAGGAGACTTTGATATGAAGGACCTAGCCAGAATTTACATTAAAGCCGGTGATGGAGGGGACGGAAGCGTTCATTTCTTGCACGGTAAATACCAACCCAAAGGTGGACCGGATGGTGGAGATGGTGGGGATGGGGGAGACATAATCCTAGTGGCAGATGAGAATATGCAGAACCTGGTTGAGTTTAACTTTAAAAAGAAATTTATTGTCAAAAACGCCGATCACGGGTGGGGAAAGAATATGCATGGCAAGGAGACGGATGATATGGAGGTAAAGGTCCCTGTGGGGACGGTGGTTTATGAAATAAGTGAGGAATTTGCCGAGGCCAATTTGCGCGATCGCAATATTTTTGAAGGAGTGATCAAGGGGCGTCGACTGATGGTGGATATGACCAAGCATGGACAGCGATTTGAGGCGGCGTGGGGAGGACGGGGAGGACGGGGTAACTTCCAGTTTCGTAGTAGTACCAATCAAACACCAAAAGAATTTGAAGAGGGTAAACCGGGTGACGAAAAATGGTTGCTGCTTGAAATGAAAGTCGTGGCTGACGTCGGAATAGTGGGACTGCCAAATGTAGGGAAATCGTCGATCCTCAAAGCCCTGACGAATGCTAATCCTAAAATAGCCGGATATCCCTTTACCACTCTAGAGCCAAACTTGGGAGTAGTGAAGCTGAGGGATGAGAAAATTGAAAATGAAAATCAGGCTTTGGTGATCGTGGATGTGCCGGGAGTGATTGAAGATGCGTGGGAAGGGAAGGGGATAGGACCGTGGTTCCTGCGCCACCTAGAGCGAACTAACACTCTAATACATGTACTCGCTCCGAGTTTGGAGAGTGGGGAAGAGCCTACTAGGAGTCTCCTCGTAGGCCAGTTGTTGAAGGATTATCAAATAGTACGGAGCGAACTTGAAAAGTATGGCAAAGGGTTGCCGGATAAAAAAGAAATCGTGGTGGTAAATAAAATGGAGCTAGTAGAGGAGAAAATGAGGGCAAAAATCGAGGTAGAATTTGATAAAAATATTCATAAGCCACTAGTTTGGGTGAGCGCGGGAATGAATCAAGTAGAGGAGTTGGTTAAAGTTTTACAGTAATTACTGGGTTGGGTTGGGATAGCCAGATATAACACAGGTGCCATCGTTTAGGGCTTTGAGAAGAGGGGTGTCGACAACTTGATCGTCGATGGTGGTCGTGTTGGTTGACTCTCCAGTTGTAAAGTCGACGCTGATAGCTCCGCTCATGCTTTTACCCTCTGACATGGCTAAATCGGTGTCTCTATAAGACTGGGCAATTAAGAGACGAGTATTTTCTGGATATTTACAATCCATGATTCCGTTATTTGGCATCTGCTCGACGTGGTGGCATTTGTCACCTTCGATCCCTATGATTTCTCGCTCGAGAGGAGTATTGGCAAAGGGGTGGATAAATTGACATTTGAAGGGGGTACATGAACCTAGTTTGTCGGGGAAGCTATCGCAGTTGGAGCTAGTGGTCGTAGGATTAGTTGATGCTGCGGGGCTAGCTAAGGTCGGGGAGAGCGAGGGGGAAGCCTCTGACGTGACGAGGGAGATATTTTTGGGCGGCAGGAGCTTTTGAAAACCGTAAAATGAGAGACCACTGACTAGAGCGACTCCTGCGATTGAGGCGAGGATGAGAGGGAAGATCTTGACTGGAGAAAGAGAGGTGAAGGCGGCCTCGATATCTTGTGGCTGCCAACCGCTCGCGATGAGATCGGTTTTGAGTTGGTCCTGGCTAACATTTTGGGCG
>DALYDJ010000054.1:0-5903 GCA_031973275.1 Candidatus Woesebacteria bacterium | reverse complement strand
CAGAGACGATACCGGACCCTAGAGTATTGAGTAGTATGGCGTAAAAAGTTTTCATCTGGATATTATACCATTGTGATATATTTTGATCTAGTGAAGTTGGCGGTAGCGGACTATGTTGGAACCTAACATGCTAGTTTTCAATAATTGTAGGATTTAGCATGTCATTATTATCAATAATTAAATTAGAGTTCGCTGGTTTATGTCTCATCCAATAAGGCCATTGGGCGACGTTATGATACTTAATAATTTTCTCTTGATCTCTTAAATCCGAATCTCGATTTATTTTTCTGTTTAACAAAATATCGTCTTTTACATCAATTAACACGACGTAATCAAATAATTCTGCAAAAATTGATGTTTCGAATAACACTATTTCTGAAGGAATTACTTTCTTAACATCGCTTGAATAAGTACCTGTTTCACGCAGGTAAGGGTGATATTGGATACTTTTATAAGATTTTAAATTAAGAATAGCCTGTCTCATAAGGTCTAGCCTAATCCAGTTTTCATGGACTTCCCACTTGGTTTTACCCTTCCATTCACCGTCAGTGTAAGTTATTGATTCCAGGTCACTACGATAAACTCTAGGTTGAAGGAAATCATCTTCAGAGATTAAAGTGACTTTTTTTCCTATATCTTCTATATGTTTTTTTATTTCAACTGAATATGTGGATTTTCCCGATCCCATGCAGCCAGAAATATTTACAAGTAATGGGTCGTGATCTCTAGAAATATCTACAATTTTTTTAGAAATTGTTTTTGAAATGTTTTTTAAATGTTGCATTACCCAATTTTATCAGGTTCGAGCCGAGATTTGTGCTTCCAGATCTAGAGCTAAAAAGTTGGCGGTAACGGACTATGTCAGAACCTATTATCTAATTCATTAACTTAATTACTTCTGTCGCAACCTCAGCAGCAGTCATATCCGAGTTATCAATATTTTTATCATAAAGAGTTAGCTCAGTCTGTTGTTTGTACACCATCTTTAACTCTTCGTCTGTAAGCCTCGGTGGTCTGGTTTTGTTCCTTTTAACAATTTCTTCAAAACTCGGCATTAATAGTATTAATGTTGGTTTGTACTCTTTTAATCTCTCCAGATATAGTTTTGCTGTCTCGTCAGATAGAACATCGAGAATGACGCAGTCGTAATCGTTTTTGACGAAACTTATTGCAAGTTTGCATGCGTGATCTAATCCAAGAATATTTTGCTTTTTACCTGCTTCTCCGTTCCAAGGTGTTAGATGTGGTTTGCGAAACATATTGTGAAGCAGGTCATAGTCTACAACTGCACACCTATTTCTTTTCTGGGCAATAATTTCCGAAATGGTGTTTTTTCCTGTCCCTGTCGGGCCATTGAGGATGATTAATGACATAAATGAATTCTATCAGGTTCGAACGGATGGAAATATGATCTATTTTGATCTAGTTAAGTTGGCGGTAACGCCGTGCCACTCCAGAGCTAAAAGCGGAGAATTGGGATTATGTTGAATTCTGGTGCTTAGATCGCGTTTATGACTAAGAAATAATGGTTATTCTAGCTCGGATTCTAGAACCTTCTTTTTGGTAGTTGAAATATCGCTTTAAACTTTTCGTTTACAATATTTCTTTTCGGGTGATTGTTGTCAAAAAATGGATTAGACGTAGGGTTTAACCCAGATAAGTCTAGGACTAGCGTTTTGCTCTCAATGTTGTCGTAAGACCATTTTACTGCAGATCCGGATGCACCTATTACTGAATTATCCAAATCCTGATCCCATCTAGGATTACTTCTACCACTTCCTGGATCATCGCATGAAAAGAACAAATCGATACTGGGGAGTTTTTGTTGAGCGAGATATTGAGAAGTAGATCTAAAAAGAAAACTAGTATCTACTAATCCGTTTCTAGTCACGTGACCTTCCGCCGTACATATTCCATGACAAAGCAGTGTAGTGAGAGGGCTCTTGGACTCTAGTAACCGTCGGCCTGCTTGGTTTCGGATAGAAACAGACATATGCAAGAGAATTGCTGGTTCTTTATCAGCTAAATCAATCAGATCACTTTGTGATAGTAATATTGGGTATAAATCAACGAAAAAATTTGGCTTGTGCAACTCTTCGAATCTAAGTGAATGCCTATGTAACTCATTAGTGATCATAAAGTAATTTTATCAGGTTCCAACGATTTGAAATATGATCTATTTTGATCTATTGGAGTTGCCGGGTAAGGATTCGAACCTTAAATGGGTGATTCAGAGTCACCAGTGTTACCATTACACTACTCGGCAGCTGATTGAAGATATTTTACACCAGATTAGGCGTTTTTGAGGTGACCCTTCTAGGCGCGGTGGCGAGAGGTGTAGTCCCAGATAGCGCCGAGGCCGGCGGCGGTAAGCGAGCCAGCTGATCCCAGGTAATGACCTCAGGAGATAGAAAACGGCCAGTCCGACTAGATAGGTGGCGTAGATCCCCATTTTGTTCCAGTTAAATTGGCGAGCGGCAAAACGACCGAGGGCGTAACTACTAACTAGTTTCGCTATTGTGAGACTGATGGCAAAAGCTGGAATAAGTAACCCAACGATTGGCAAGCCAATTACGGTAAGTGCTAGGACCAGCATAACTGGTACGAATAGAATGAAAATCAAGAACCCAATGCCGAGACTGCGCATCAGCGAGCCCTCCACGGTTTGGGAGAGACCTAGACCTGTTTTGGGGAAGAGACGTAGCAAGAGAGAGCCAATCAGGAGTGAGGCGAGGAAAGAGATAGTCAGCCAGCCACGATGGGCTATCAGGCCGAATTTACCAAAATCTTCTTTGGCTTTATCCATGTCGCGGCGAGCATCTGATGGAGGGGTGAAACGAGAGATCGTCCCTGCGACAGTTGAGGTGGGGCTCTGGGTGAGCGTAGCGCTATCTTCCCCTAGCGCATAGGTGAGATTGCCACCAATGCGAGAGTTTGGGCCAAGATCGATCACTCCTCCACCGAGGCGAGCTTCTTTACCAACTTTGCTGTCTAGATAAATAGTCCCCGCGCCTACCATGACATTGCGACCAACTGGCGCGTAGTTTTTGAGGTTACCAGTGCCTGTGACAAGAGAGCCGCCGATTTGACTGGTTGAGTCAATTGTGACATTCCCAGCCCCCGCGACGACAGAGTTGCGGACTGTGGCGCCCGTCAAGATCAGATCTCCAGTACCTACAAAGAGTCCTCCTTTGATATCTCCGCTGATGCGGACAGTACCTGCACCTACAAACACATCACCAGTGATAGTGCCGTCGATACTAAGTGATTCTGCCGCGACAAAAAGATCATCATCGATTGTTTCGGTGGCAGGAATGACCACACTACCCTGCTCTTGGATAATGACTTTGGCTAGTGCCTGAGATGGGAAAGCAAAAACTGAGAAGGCAGTAATGAGGACAAGCAGTTTTTTGAACATAGTACTCCTTTTAAGCTAATTCTTTGTATTGTTTTGGTTTGGATTTGCGGGCTTCGATTTTTTTGAGAGTTTGAAGAATTCTTTCATGAAGATTAATGTCTTTGATACGGGCAATCCGGAGGATGGTCACAACCAAGTCACCTAGCTCTTGCTCATAGGACTCGTCCTGCTGGGCGGCCAAGTTGAGCGGTTTGCGTCCGTGCTCGGCCAGGTAGGCACGGGCAATCTCCCCGACTTCTTCGGTGAGTGACAAGAGAAGAATAGAGCCGTATTCTTTGGAGTACCTTTTGCCGCGATCAATGCGCGAGAGATAGTTGAAATACTCGGCAAATGGTGACTTGTAATGGGGTCTTTTTACAGATGTCATATCTCCATTTTACACTATAAACTAGTATTTGATGGTAGATGGGACAGTCCCGGATAAATGGAAGGAGCCGTTTTTGAAACTGGCATCCTGAATGTCGGCCCCGCCAATCTGCTTGATGCGCCTATTGATCATATCCCCTACAGCTTTTGCGGCTGGGCTGGTAATGGAGTCAGGGACTGTGACACGGCCGAGCTGAAAAGTACTAGGGTTGATACTGAGCTGGTTACTAGTCATCCCGCCCGTACCTTTGACATAAAAAGGCAAATCTCCGGAGACGTACTTGATATACTCTTTACCTTTTTCGATGTCCTGATCTGAATAGCCAAGGTTCTTGGCTAGGGAGATGGCAGTACCAATTTTGAGATAACCCGAGGCTTCACCCGTACCGTCTTGGTTAAATCTGACTTGCACATTTTTGAGGGGGAAATAAACATCGCGATCTTCCCAAACTGCGAATATTGAGGTGATCTCCTCGCTCGTGAGATTGACGTCTAGTTTGACTTTACTAGTAGCATTTTGCTCCCCATATTTTGACTCAAAAGAAGAGACGAGAGACTTGTCAGTTTTGATTCCGAGATCAATGGGTTTGGTCACATACGATGAGAGACTGGGAACGAGTCCGAGATAGGTCAGGACACCGACGGGAATGAGAATAAGGATCAGCAAAAATAATAGTAACTTTTTCATAGTACCTCCAGTTGATTGACTATGAATATATTAAACTACTTTGATTTTGGGAAAGAAAGCCGGGGTACGCTTTGCATATGCTCGCCAGTCCGCGCGTCCTTTGTATTTGGCTTCGAGGAGTGGGATACCAGAAACAAATAGGAGGAGAAAATCGATGACTAGTGGTCCGACAAAAACGAAGTAGTTGCGAGAGACACCGTAGGCGAGTAGAGCTATCCCCCACCATAAAGTAGCTTCCCCAAAGTAATTGGGATGGCGGGTTAGACTCCACAAACCCGTAGTCATGAGCTGGCCTTTGCTAGATTTTTTCTTTTTGAACTGAGCGAGCTGATAGTCCCCCACCGCCTCAAAGAAAAATCCAGTTAACCAAATAAACATACCCAAATACATCATCCAAGGACTGATCGTCGCCACCCCGATAATCCCAAATACCACAGGGATAGAGACCAGTTGCATGAGGATCCATTGGAGTAGGAATATTTGCATGAGAGAGCGGACCACCCAAGTTTTGCCCCAATCTCTGCGCCACTGAGCATAGCGGAAATCTTCTCCCCTGCCCCAATTACGAGAGAGGATATGGAGAGCCAGACGTACACCCCAAATGACGACATAGGCTAACACAATCTGAGAGATAAAGTTGCCATTGCTAAATATGTAAGCTACCCCAGCGATTACGACAAATCCGATGCCCCAGACGACGTCGACAATACTGTTATTGCGGAGCAGGACAGCCAAGAGAAAAGTCATGACAAAGAGAAGGAGTGAAACGCAGGCGGTATAGAAGAAGATGTCGAGCATAGTTTGATCGTAACATAGTCTGAGCTATACTGCAGTTATGACGATCAAACAACTTTATGCAAAGTATCACATAATGCCACAATTGGAGACCCACATGTTACGCGTGGCTGGCGTAGGCAAAATCATTGCAGAAAACTGGAAAGATGGTTGCGACGTAAAGCTGGTGACTGATTTATGCCTACTCCATGATATGGGCAATATTGTGAAGTTTGATTTACGTGATGGGATCGATATGTCAAAGTTTGGCAGAATCGAAAATTTGAAACATTGGCAAGAAGTTCAGCGAGGATACTGGGATAAATATGACAAGGATGCCCACGATGCTACGATCGGGATTTTACAAGATGCCGGACTAGCTAAGTTTGAGTCATATATCAATGAGGAGGAGTTATTGTATTTTGCGGAGGCCAAAGATGCTGAATTGGATAAATCCAGTGTGGCGACGATTATCTTGATGTACGCCGACTGTCGGGTGATACCAAATGGAGTGGTGAGTTACCGCGAGCGGATTGATGATTTAAAAAATCGTTATGGAGGCGTGGGCACCACGACGTGGTATGACTGGACGTATTGGTTTGAGAACTGGATGCAGAGCAAAGTTACAATTGATTTGAACAATATTACCGAAGCAAG
>DALYDJ010000053.1:0-5950 GCA_031973275.1 Candidatus Woesebacteria bacterium | reverse complement strand
CCTAGAGTCCTACTCAGTTTTCAAAGGCGAAATCGGCGAAGACGAAAAGCTTTTATACCAGTTCACCGACAATGGTGGCCGCGAAGTCATGCTTCGCTACGACCAGACCGTACCCACCTGTCGCTACGTCGCAGCCAATCAGAACAATCTCACTTTCCCCTTCCGCCGGTATCAGACCCAATCTGTTTTTCGCGCCGAAAACACTCAGCGCGGTCGCTACCGCGAGTTTACCCAGTTTGACCTCGATATCTTTGGTGTCAGCTCCCCTTCTGCCGACGCCGAGGTGATCGCCGTCAATCTCGATACCCTTCTTAAAATCGGTTTCAAAAAACCAGTCATCATTTTCAACAATCGCGACCTCATGAAAGATATCCCCTACCAAGCCATCGTGGCCATCGACAAGCTCAAAAAGATTGGCAGAGATGGTGTCATTGCCGACATGATTAGCAAAGGTATTACCCAGTCAGACGCCAACAAGTACTTTGAAGCAGTACAAAATATTCAACCAGACGAAACGATTACAACTATCACCACCTATCTGGAAAAATCCGGCTTTGGCAAAGAATACTATCGCTTCGAGCCCACGCTCGCCCGCTCCTTCTCATATTCACAGGGACCTATTTGGGAGCTTGTGATCGAGGATTATACCGTCGGTTCTATCGGAGGCGGTGAGCGCTACGACGGCATGATGAAGAGATTAACAGGTTTAGACATGCCTGCCACTGGCATGGCCTACGGCTTTGACCGCACAGTCGAGGCCGCCGATCAGCTAGGTCTGATACCTACCCAAGCCACCAAAACCCAGGCTCTCGTCACTATCTTCGCCCCTAACCTACAAGGAGACTCCTTGAAGGTTGTCACACAACTTCGGGACGCAGGCATCAATACCGAGCTCTATCCCGATCCCTCGGCCAAGATGGACAAACAGTTTAAATATGCCGACAAAAAAACCATCCCCTACGCCATCGTGATCGGCGAAGACGAGGCTAGTAAAGGCGTACTAACTCTCAAGAATCTCGCCACTAGAGAGCAAGTCACTCTCCCCCTATCAAAAGTCATCTCGAAACTCACAATTTAAGAATTTAAGATTGAGAATTTGATATAGTTGTTAAGTGACCAAATCTCGCCGCCTTGCCTATTTAGCCCTCCTCTACAATGCTCTCGTCTGGGGAGCCGCTTTTCCTATTATCAAGCCGGCTCTCGACATCATTTCCCCCACTGAGTATCTATACTTTCGCTTCTTGCTGGCAGGCATTTTGAGTCTCCCCCTTTTTATCTGGTGGTATCTCAAAACCAAACCCACCCTCAAAAAACTTTCCCTTTATCTAGTTATGGAGTTAATCGGCAGTGTCCTCCCTCTCCTTATCCTCTACGAAGGTTTGGAGCGCACTAGTGCTCTCGATGCGTCATTGATCGGCGCCACCGGACCCATTTTTGTTGTCCTTGGTGGCGTTATCTTCCTCAAAGAACGGCAGGAAAAAAGAGAATGGCAAGGTCTTGCGCTCTCGTTATTTGGTTCACTGATCTTGGTAGCCGAGCCGCTAATTCTGGGCACCAATACCGATACTCCCTCATCTAGTTATGGCAATATCCTCATTTTGCTCTACAACGTAGTCTGGGCCGTTTATGCTGTACTCGCCAAAAAGATTTACAAGACTCATCCCCCCCTCTATTTTGGCGCCATCACCTATCTAGCTACTGCTTTGATTTATGGTGGTTTACTAGCCTCGCAAGGACAATTCGTTCCATTATTTGAGAATTTGAGAATTTGGGATTGGAGAATTATGTTCCCCGTCCTCTACATGGCTACATTAGGCTCCATCATCGCCAATATCTGCTATCTCTATGCCGCCAGCAAAATCGAGGTCTCCGAAGCCAATCTATTCACCTATCTAAACGGTGTCGTGGCCATCCCCGCTGCCTACCTTTTGCTTGGGGAAAAGCCGTCTTGGCTCACCCTCATCGCCATTCTTTTTATCGCTTACGGGGTACTCAAAGCCGAGCTCAAGCATCGCTAAAATTGAGAATTATAAATTCTTCTGGTACAATATCCTCCTATGAAATCAGCCATCCATCCACAATACAATCAGATCACGGTCACTTGTTCCTGTGGCGCCTCTTTCCAGACTGGCTCCACCAAACCAGCCATAACCGTCGATATCTGCGCCAAGTGTCATCCTTTCTTCACTGGTGAGATGCGCTTTGTCGATCAGCTAGGCCGCGTAGAGAAATTCCAGGCCAAGCAAAAAGCAGCCTCCGGCAAACGAGCCAAAAAAGATCGCAAAGGTTCCCAGACCGGTCCCCAGACCTTGACCGATATCCGCGCCCAAGCCTAGATTTATCCCTTAGACTATACTATTCATATGGCCACAGATTTGCGTGCACTCATTGATAAGTACGACGAACTAGTCAGAGAGTCCGGCGATCCCAAAAACCAGAGCAAACTAGCCGAAATAGGCGAAGCCATCTCAGAATTAGAGCCCAAAGCGACCCTGGCCAGAGAAATCGTCTCACTCGAGAAACAAATCGCTGATAACAAAGAGCTCTCCGTAGGCAACGACGAGCTAGCAAGCATGGCTAGAAGCGAAGTCTATACCCTAGAATCTAGAATCTCTCTCCTATCATCTCAATTAGCCTCCCTCGAGACCTCAGCGGATACCGAGCAGGATCGCCGCCCAGCCATTATCGAGTTTCGCCCTGGAGCCGGTGGGGACGAAGCCAAGATTTGGGCCGCCGATCTCGAGCGGATGTATAAAAGATTCGCTGAAGTACAGGGTATCAAGTACGAACTAATGGACGAAGGCACTTGGTTATTCTCAGGGAGACCAAGTGATCCTACCCTCCCCCAGGGCGCCTACGGCCTATTTAAATGGGAATCGGGCGTCCACAGGGTCCAGCGGGTCCCTGCCACCGAGTCTCAGGGTCGGATCCATACTTCGACCGCTAGCGTGGCCGTACTGCCAAAAATCGATCCCCAAAAAATCACCGTTCGCGACGAAGATCTCGAGTGGCAGTTTTTCCGTGCTGGTGGCCACGGTGGCCAAAATGTGAATAAAGTCAGCACCGCTGTCCGACTCATCCACCGGCCTACTGGCATCACGACGGTCTCCACCCAGGAGCGCTACCAGCAACGCAACCGCGAAATTTGTCTCGACTTCCTCCGCTCTAAACTCTGGGAGATCCAAGAGGAGGAGCGCATCGCCAAGCTCGAAGCTACCCGTCGCTCAGCGGTAGGCAGAGGTTCGCGGGCAGAGAAAATCCGTACCTACAACTTCCCTCAGAATCGGGTCACCGACCACCGTGTCGGTCTCTCCTGGCACAATCTCGAAGCCATCCTCGAGGGCGACCTCACCGATCTCCTCTTCTCTCTCAACCAAGAGATTAACAAAGAAGATATTTAATTAACATAACTTTCGTGGATCAAGTGGCAAAACATACGCAGGCCGCGCAGGCCGAGTTCGAGGTCGCTGATTCACCAGAATCAGATAGACCGTTTTTGCGTTTGAGACACGATAGTTGTGTTAAAAGAGGGATATCACTCTCCCCTCAACTCCACCTGCAATTTCTTCATTTCTTTATCTCGATACAACTCGATCTCTACTTTGTCACCAATCTTCTTTTTAGTCAGTAGCACCACCAACCCATCCTTTTCCTCTACTAGTGACTTGCCATCAAATTTTACAATTATGTCTCCCTTCTCAATCCCCGCACGATCGGCCGAGGAATCATCGACTACTTGGACGACATAGGCACCAGCTGGCACACTATTGAGTATTCCTTGCTCTTTACTAATCATCTGGTAGCGGACGCCAAAGAATGGCCGATCAAACTGCCCGGTTTCATTAAAGTTTTTCAAACTATCACGCACCACATTGATCGGTAAAGCGAACCCAATATTGTTGGCCGATTGCGAGACCGCTACATTTACCCCTATCACTTGTCCAGCCGAGTTCAGCAAGGGCCCCCCTGAGTTGCCCGGGTTGATTGCTGCATCAGTCTGGATTACATTGTCCAGTTTTTCTGCCCCACTAAATCCATTTCCGGCCGTAATCCCTCGCCCTAGACCAGAGATCACTCCCGTCGTCACCGTGTGGCGGAACTCCCCTAGTGCCGTCCCGATCGCCACTACAAAGTTGCCGACTCTTAGCGTGTCAGAGTCACCCATCTCTACTGCACTAAATCCTTCACCCGAGATCTTTAGGATCGCCAAGTCATTGGCGGGATCGCGCCAAATTTTCTCTACCTGGTGTTCACTTTCATCGTTGAGCACAACCTTGTAATCACTGGGAGAGCCCATGGATACTACGTGTTTGTTGGTCACGACTAGTCCTGTCGCATCCACCACGAATCCGCTGCCGATATCTACTTGCTCCGTATCTACCTCGCCACTCTGTCGCTCGGCGCCAAACATCCCAAACGGATCCAAAAAATACTCCTGTATCACTGGTTTCTCGCGTTTGTAGCTCACAGTCACGACGGCTTTAGATACCCTCTCTGCCACCTCTGTTACCACATTTTCCTCGCTCACTATCCGCTGTTTTAAACTCTCAGGTGCTTGTCGCTGTAAAAAACTATTGATGATCGGCAAGCCCCACAGCTGTTGGCTAATTGCCCCAGAGACAAATACCAGCATCAAAAATATGCCTAGCAGTAAACCGATCCAAAATTGATTCGCTTTCTTGTCTTTCATAAACCAGAATATACAAAAACAATGCCAAAATTTCAACTTATTTTATTAACGTCTCGACCGCTTTGTCTAGTTGTTCATCTATATCTTTTGTCTCTGTTTTGTCGGCTTGCGCAGGCAGGTCCTCTACCAGGATATCGGGCGTAATCCCCTCCTTCCCGATCCATCTCCCAGATGGCAGAACCCACTTTGCCACTGTTACATGGAGGGATGACCCATCAGATAATTCCTGGACCTCTTGTACTGTCCCTTTACCAAATGATTGCTCACCCACAATTTTTGCTCGCTTGTTGTCCTGGAGCGCGCCTGCCGTGATCTCAGATGCCGAGGCCGAGCCTTTATTTACCAAGACTACGAGTGGGATGGTCGTCAGACTCCCTTTGCGGTCAACGTTGTATGTTTCACTATTCTTCCTCCCCTCCTGCTTTACCACTACTCCGCTTGGGAGGAACTCGCTGGTTACAAATACCGCTCCGTCTAGATAACCACCAGGGTTATTCCGCAGATCCAGGACGATCCCGGCCGGCTTGGCAGCCACTATTTCGCCAACCTTGGCCAACCACTCCTTGTCAGTTCGACCACCAAATTTGTGTAGCTCTAAATGAGCGATTTTTTTACCATTTTTCTCGAGGAATTTGAGCTCTACGGACGGGACCACGATCTCGTCGCGGACGATTGTGACCTCAAAAGATTTTGGCGCTCCCTCGCGATACATAGTCAAAACGACTGGTGTGCCTCGCTCCCCACGGATATGCGTGACTGCAGTCGGCAGAGTCATCCCGCGGGTATCCAGGTCAACATTCTTTTTCTCATCTTTAATATGCAGGATCAAGTCACCTGGCTTCACCGCGGCCTTGTCAGCTGGCGACCCGGTAATCGGCGAGACGACTGCCAGGGTACCCTCTTTATATCCCAGTTCGATACCCACGCCAAAAAAGGCTCCGTTTAGATCTTCGTTAGCTTGCTTGTTCTCTTTGGGCGGCAAGTACTGGGTATATGGATCATCCAGAGATTGGGCCAGACCTTGCATCGATCCCCAGGTCATCTTGGCATAGTCTAGCTTTGAGGGGTCAACATAGCTATTTTCTAGTCTCTTCCATACTTCCCAAAACTTGGAGAAATCGGCCGCGCTGACTGCCCCATCATTCGAGTTGCCACTAAACTTGCGTACAATTGGGCTCTCACTTTTACCTAGTCGGATCTTGGCCGTCTCATATCCCCCAGCAAAAATCAGCACAGAAAAACTCAGTGACAAAAAGAAAT
>DALYDJ010000052.1:4860-6076 GCA_031973275.1 Candidatus Woesebacteria bacterium | reverse complement strand
TCCTACTCAGATCCTTCACGATAAACTCGCTCGATAGATAGCTAAACTCATTCGCATCCTTTACCGCAGTTCTCTCGCTCACAGCCAGTTTAAAATTCTTCAGTCTGTACCCACTTTCGATCTTTTCCGCTCTGGTCTTTTTCCTAGGCATGTTATTCGTCTTTATACTCGTCATTTTGTTTCATATCGACCTCTATTAGTTTCCGCAAGTACACAGCACGAGGAATTCTTTTATTCTTCGAAACCCAATCTAAGAACCTACCAATCTCGGGAGAAATAAAGAAGTTAAATCTAACGTCAACCATCCCTGTTAAATAGTCAAACGCAGTAGACAAAGTCGTGGCTACATTCTCTAAATTGTATTCGCTAATCACAAACCTATCTTCTTTGATTGAACTTAAGAAAAATGGATAATTCCCTTTACTATGTAAAATAACTACGCCTTTACCCATCGTCAATGCTTCTTTAATTAATAACCCAACTCCTATACTATGTAAGGATGCTTCGAAGACGACTACATCCGATTTTTTAATAGAATCAAGAATTTCTTCGTAATACACCGGAACTTTTTCGTTATTAAACTTATAAAAGTCGTCAAGTTTAACGTGTTTCAAGTAGTCACTAACAGAAACATTTCCACTTTTCGTTATAGCGTTATATATCGCATCAATATGACCAGGAGCTTCTTTAATAAGTCTTGGAGTTGTCGTAAAAAATACTTTCATAGATATCCTCCAGATTAAGTATTGAAACTATCTATATAAATTATATCACGAAAAAAGTATTTTTCTTTTATCGCGCACATCTTCAAACATTACTTTTTTAACCTTTTCTCCCGTTAAGTTATTCTCGTTTTCTATTTTACGCATCGTATAATTTGTTTTATAAATCTCGACAAGTTCATCAAAATCATTTATAACTACGACGTCTGTATCAAATAAGCTGAGATAATGCATTTTTCTAGAAAATTCTTTTGGTTTTCTTCCTGATATTACCTCTTTCATAACGTTATTTAGCTCAGAAGCCACCGAGTCGGCAACGGCATACATTCTCACGGATTTAGTAAAGTTGTTCGGTTGCATACGTACCAAGTCACAAAATTCCGACCAAGGCAACCACTCAACTCCTTTAACTTTAAAGTTGTTTGCGATAACAACGTTTGGATCAATTTGAACGCAGTAATTTACAACAATTTCCCTGTTCCATAACTCAGGAT
>DALYDJ010000052.1:1236-4850 GCA_031973275.1 Candidatus Woesebacteria bacterium | reverse complement strand
TTTAGAAATAAAGATATCGCCAACACGGTTCCACTGAAATTTAGAAATCACATCAGTTTCACTAATCCCAAGTTCTTCCATTAATCCCCTTGTTAGTGCACTATCGAATAGACCATTGTCGTCAACAACCAGCTGTGTTGCCAAACTCTGATCAAAATGCTTCTGTGCTATATCAACGTACTGCGAACGCTCTTGTACCAACACTTCAATTTCCGATTCTTTATTTTCTCGAAAAATAAACGCAGTTAACGCTAAATGCCAATCACCATCACTATGAACATTAACTCGAAGTTTTTGTCCGAGTTCACTCAAACTAACTGGATCGTAAACACGAAATGTCTGCCTAATTAAACTGGTGGACATATATCTACCTATATTCTATAAAACTCTTCTAGTGCCAAACGCATGTATGAGCGTCTGATCATCGGCATATTCTATCTCAACACCAGTCGGAAGTCCACGACCTATCCGACTAATTTGCACTTGGATCCCGCTGAGGGCTTGTTGGATATAGAGCGCCGTTGCCTCTCCTTCTAGGCTCGTATTAGTAGCCAAAATAATTTCTTTTATTGTACCCTTTTTAGTCCGAGTAACCAAAGTGTCGATATACAGCTCGTCGGGACCGATGTTGTTCAGGGGCGAAATTGAGCCATGCAGGACATGGTATACCCCTTTGTAGCTCCCAGATTTCTCTATCGCCAGCACATCCTGGAACGACTCCACCACGCATACTTGACTAGCATCACGCTGAGGATCGCCACAAATACTACACTGCTCCTGATCAGTCAAATTATGGCAAATACTGCAAATCTTAGTCAACTTCTTTAGGTTACTCAGTGAGGACGCAAATGATTCCAGGTCACGTTGTGGCACTCTCAGTAGATAAAAAGCCAGTCTTTGTGCCGACCTACGGCCGATCCCTGGCAATTTCTCAAAACTATTGGTCAGGTCTTCAACAACTTTAGGCAACTTCATATGGGATATTGTAGTCTAATAAATGTGTGAGCCACAAGGTTTAGAACCAAGGAAAAGTTGGCGGATGAAATTTTGTCGACATTACAGGCGCGCAAGCCGCATGTACCGGAGATCAAAATTTGCGTCCGACTAGTTTTCAACCAGTCCTTACTGTCCCCCACCCATTCCACCCAGAAGCCCCTTTAGTCCCCCAGACATCTCCTGGAGCTTCTTAGCCGCCACTTGTTGGGATTTTTTGATTGCCTCGTTGAGGATTTTCACCAACCGCTCTTCGTATTTGCCATCGATAGTCACGGTCTCGACTTTTTGGTCACCGGTCATGACTACGCGGATTCCATTCTCCTCGACTTCGATCACTTCCGCTTGCAGTTGTTTTTGCATCTGCACGGCTTGATCACGAATCTTCTTGAGCTGACTGACTTGCTGTCCCATTTGTTGGAATTTATCAAACATACTGATTCTCCTTTAACTAAATATTGCTATCGCGTCCTCTATTGTACCATCACGCTCAACTACTAATTCCTCCTTCCTAGTTCCTAGTTCCTGATTCACTTCCACAACTACTTTCATCCCCCTCCCCACGGCCTTAGTGATAATACTTTCTAGTTTCACTAGGTTTTTTTCGTTCATCAGTTGTTGTTTATGGAAATCGTACTGGACATAAACCGTCAAAGTGTCACCATGGATATTGCCCGGCCGAGCCTTCGAGAGGATTGTGTCTAGTGCCATATTGTTCTGCCCCAAGCTCAGCAGTACCTGCTTCCAGACATCAGAGGCATCAACATTCAGTGAAATCGGTACTTCGGTGACTCGGTTGTCCTGTTTTTCAGCTTTATCGACCTTCTGACTAACTGACTCACTGGTTTTCGGACTATCTGGTTCACTAACTGACTGAGTAACTGATTTCACCGGTTTACTAGTTAATTCGTTTTTCTTGCTTTGATCCCCATTTGAGAATTTGAGAATTTGTGATTTAGGATTGCTCCCCTCCAGTCCACACCACTCCACGATCGCCACTTGGATCAGTAGCTCCCCATCCAGACTAGTAGCTAGTCTCCGCGCCACTTCGTCCAACGCAAAAATAAATTTGCTTACTTCTACCTCCACTTGCCCAGCCAACAACTTGTCCCTGAGTCCCCTCATCACGCTAACCAGCAAATAATTCAAATCGACTCCGCTCACCACTGCCTCCTGCAAAAGACCAAGCGATCTATCTGCCTCTTTGGCAGACAATGCCTCTACCAGACTCTCAACTTTATAGTTGGCACTCCCCGTCACCACCAGCTTGATATCCTCTAGCTCTACCGAGTCCCCGTTCGACAGGACTTGGTCGAGCACCTTGACCCCGTCTCTAAACGACCCATCTACCGCTTTGGCCAGGTAGTCTACTGCCTCATCCGAAACGCTCTTACCCTCCCCTTCGATCACTCGTTTGAATGACCGCTTCATTTCATCAGGAGTAGCTTTGGTAAACTGGATGCTCGTACATCGGGACACAATGGTCTCTGGGACCTTGTGTAGTTCTGTCGTACACAGGATAAACAGCGAGTGACTCGGTGGCTCCTCTAGAGTCTTGAGGAGCGCATTAAAAGCTTCGGTGGTCAGCATGTGCACTTCGTCGATAATATAGACCTTGGTTTTCAAATTTGATGGAGCCAGTCTAATTTTTTCCTTTAGTTCACGGATATCATCTATCCCGCGATTCGAGGCAGCGTCAATCTCAACTACATCCATCGCGCTACCTTCTAGGATGGCTTTACACGCACCACATTTATTGCACGGCTCACCATAGTTTTCCCCATTGTGTTCACAGTTTACGATCCGCGCCAATACTCTGGCGGTGCTGGTCTTACCAGCTCCCCGTGGCCCTGTCAGTAGGTACGCATGACCGATCTTGTTGGCTGTAACTATGTCTCCTAGTACTTTGCGTACTCCCGCAAGATCCAGTTCGTCTATTGTTTTCGGGCGGTATTTGAGATAAAGATTCATGCTTCTACTCTACCAAATATATATACTTCCTAAAATCTATCAAACAGGTACATCTCAAATAAAAAGTAAATATTTGACGGATAAATTTTGCCGACACTACAGGCGCGCAAGCCGCATGTACCGGAGGACAAAATTTCGACCGGCAAGTATTTTGAACGACTACATCTTACTCATGATGATATCCTAGCAAGTGCATGAGTCCGTGCTCGGCGAGGAACTTGATCTGATCATCCACCTTGCATTGCTTCTCCAATGCCTCCTCTACAGCAACCGGATAACACACCACAATATCTCCGAGTCTTAGGATCCCGTCAGGTGAAGCAATAAATGGTCTATCATCCGCCGAATCATTCAGGGGGAAAGATAGTACATCTGTTGGTCCCTCTATATTCATATACACGTGGTGGATCTCGCTCATTTTGCGTTTCCCTACCACTTGTACATCCACCTCAACTTTGTCAGTCAGACGATATTTCGCGAGCACTTTAATCAGATGCTCACGTAATTGGGTTCTATCAAAAGGGAACTTGGCGTCGGCGAGAATGTTTATGTTTATCATAAATACCAATATCTAACCTCTAAATTCTAAATAATTTTTTAATATTCAAAATTCGAATTTGTAATTTATCTAGGATTTAGGATTTCTAATT
>DALYDJ010000052.1:581-1226 GCA_031973275.1 Candidatus Woesebacteria bacterium | reverse complement strand
CTCAAATTAACTAGTAGCTTTAACTTTCTTAATAATTGTACTAATGATCAGTATAATCTCATGAGCTTCTGTTCGAAGCGTTTCACATGGCTTTTTAAGCACATCACCAGCAACTCTCAGCCAATAGCTTGCTTCTTTAGCTTCTTTCCTAGAAATCGAAAATCTGTGTAAAAATTCAGCTTTCGTTTCAGCACCATCTCCTTCTTGAGCATTTGCCCCGATAGATGTAGCTGATCGAATAAGTTGTTTCGCTATAATGTTAGCTTCGAGAGTTTTTGGGAAAGTTCGAACATATTCTAGACACGCAATTCCAAATTTATATATTCTTTCGTAAATATCTCTCTTTTCTTGACCCATAGCACTGCGTGCTCCCATTTGAGAATTTGAGAATTTATGATTTGAAATTGCTGCTAAACAGTTCTTTAACTATCCTTGCCACCATACCACCCTCTGCCTCTTTCCCAACCGCCTTCATGGCCACGTTCATCGCCATCCCAAAGTTGGCTGGCTTCTCAGCCTCCAGTACCGCCTGTACCTTTGCCCTCACCTCATCCTCACTCAATTGTTTTGGCAAATATTGCTCGATCAAATCTAGTTCATACTGCTCTTTCTCAGCCAGTTCTTCTCTCCCACCTGCTTTGTACG
>DALYDJ010000052.1:0-571 GCA_031973275.1 Candidatus Woesebacteria bacterium | reverse complement strand
CCACAATCGACTCTCTGCGCTTTTTTGCTTCTTTTTTGAGGACTTCGACAATTTGATCATCCGTGATCTCAGGCAGGTCGACCTGCGCGTACTTGATCGAAGATACCATGAGGCGCAGAGCATCAAGTCTAGCCTGATCCCGCGCCTTCATGGCTACCTTCATTTCATCTTGTAACACATTCAACAAAGTCATTATTTCTTCTTACTCGCATTCAATCTCTGCATGCGATCAGTATATTTTTTACGCTTAATTTCGTTGTTACGTTCCTTGCGGAGCATCGAAGGTGATTTGTGGAACTCGCGTTTGCGTGTTTCCTCGATCACGTTTTCGGTCATGACTTTTTTCTTGAATCTACGGATTACTCCGTCCGGTGACTCGTCTTTTTTAGCTTTTACTACAATTGGCATTTTACTTAGACACCCCCTTGATCATCTCTAGTAGGTCATTCAAATTTAATGAGGTGGGCTCTTTTTGCTCACCTTTATCTGACCCAGAGAACAACATGTGACCCGAGTTGTGGTATACCCACTTCTTTGGATCTTCACGTAGAGCTATTTTATCATAAATAGG
>DALYDJ010000051.1:0-6210 GCA_031973275.1 Candidatus Woesebacteria bacterium | reverse complement strand
CGGTGGGAGCTAGGATGACAATATTTTTCTCGGTGGTTTTTTTGAAGTATTGGAGCAGGGTAGATTTACCTGTGCCGGCGCGACCGGTGATAAAGAGCGAATCACGACCATTTTCCATCTGATCAAGAGCGGACACAAACTGAGGGTTCAAATCGATTGTGGTCATCCAGTGAGTATGAGACGAAGAATGAGCGAAGTCAAACTAGCGGAAGCGTCCCCTACCCTGTTGCATCTGATGACCCGGTGGCTGATTTTGACCGTACAACTCGCGGAAGTAACCGCGTCGAGTGAGAAAATCATCGAGACGTAACAGGCTGAGCGAGTAGGTGCCGAGGATCAATCCTATGATGACTACGAGGAGGATAGCGATAAAGTTGTGGCGATAGGAAAAATCGTAACGTTTGAGCAAGTAGTAGCCACCAACTAGTCCGACGACAGCCAGGACAGGAATATACCATGGTAGATTGGTCAAGATAAAGTCCAGTTTGCGACCGGCGCCAATCCCCGGATGGGTGAGGCGGAATCTGAGTAGATGGAGTGAGAGCATGGTGAGAGCAGAAGTTATGGCCAGACCCAAAGCTGAGAGCGTGGCTCCCAGAATAAAGTGCCAACGTGGGCGGATTGCGAGCTCTTTTTGTTTGATAGTGCCAATTACTTTGGCGGTTAGATTTTTTGACATAATTTCCTCATTTGTTGTTTGGCTCGATTAATGCGGGCAGAGACAGTACCCATAGGTAGGCGCAAGATATCCATGATCTCACTATATGACTTGTGCTCCAAGTAGTGGAGCGACAAAGGAGCGCGGTAGTGGATAGGTAGATCGGAGAGACATTTTTTGACCTGATCTTTTTGGAACTCGTGGTCGATATCTTCGGTTGGGCTGACTTTGATAAAGCGATCGAGATAGTCCTCCCAGGGCAAAGTAAAATGGGACGATCTCAGCGATGAGATGGCCGTGTTGTGGGCAATCCGGTAAATCCAACTGCTAAACTGCCGACGTGGGTCATAACTATTTATATTGGTATAGACTTTGATAAAAGTGTCTTGCACGATATCGTCGTCATCGTGGCCGACACCTAAATAATTCACGTATCTCAGGAGTGGGAGTTGATAGCGAGAAATGATCTGGGTGAGCGCGTTCATATTGCCTTTTTGCAGGCTGATGGCAAGACTCGGATCGGAAATGGGGGTGAGTCTTGCCATAGCTGTATTGTACCTTTACCTGTTACGTCCGCGACCGTTACCCATTTGGGTACCGAGCCCGTTGTCGGCTCTAAACTGAGCAAGTGCGTCTACACCGGCATCGTGAGCGCGCGCAAACTCTTCAAATTTGGCCTGGGAATTGACGACTTGTTTGAGTCTCCAAGCTTTATTTTCCATGAGTTTGAGCCAACCCTGGTAGTCGTTCTTGGCAAAAACTACCTCCATGGCCTCGTGGCGCTCGGGCGTGTAATTGGGGCCCTGCACTGCGGGGTTACCCTTGTAGGCAAAAGCGGGGGTGGCAATAGCCAAAACCGCGATACCTGTCAGACTAGCAAGAATTAATTTGTTCATATGCTGTCCTCCTTTCTACAGGTAATACGCAAAGGGAGAACAATTTCTTGCACGAACAACGAGATTTACTTGTAGCTACTCTTGACCTGGTACAGCAGATAAAGGGAGAGGACGGTAAAGACGAGATTGCCGAGGTTGTAGCTCCCGAGCGAGGTGACGATAGAGAGGAGCTGAGAGTCTCCAGCCATGGCCAGCGCGCGCGAAAAGTGGCTTGATCGACATGCCGGCGATGACAATCTGAACTAGACCCACTACCCAAAAAAGCCAGTAAAAACCGGTGCGGGTACCTGCGACCCAAGCCATGGGAGTGAGAATTGCCCCAAGACCGAGGACGGCCAGGATAGCGGGGAGGCCAAAGATGACCGCAAGGATGGCAAAGTAAGGGGCAAGCTTGACTAAGATGTCTTTAATATTTTTGGGGAGGACGGGGGCTTGCTTGACGAGATACTGAGATAACATTTTGTCTAGAGCATCGGTATATTGTTTCATAGGGCTCCTGAGTAACTGATATTAGTTCCATCATACAGAGTTGGGAGGCGCTGTCTAGTGCTTGCTTTGCGACCGTAGACAAAAGGATTTACTGAGTATTGAAAAAAGTGACTTGATCATGATCCGTGAGCATGGTCTCTGTTTGGGTATTTAAATCTATCTTGACCAAGTTGCGCTTTGTTTGACTAAAATTGGTTTCATTGACGAGATCGACAAAGGTCACAAACTCGTGATCACCGAGCCAAGCTAGATAAAATGAGTAGCTAAGGGAGTTATCTTTTTTTGTAACCTGCGAGAGTTTTGCGCCTAATAGATTGTAGCGATAAATAGAGTTGCGATGCAGACCTTTGACGTTGGTTGAGCGCTGGTAGAAGACATCTGACTCGCTCTGATTGGCGGTAATAAATGGCTGGATATCGGTCCAGCTAGGCGATTGATCGATGGTCAAAGTAGATTGATCGCTAGTAGTGAGGAGAGACAGCTTGGTAAAAGGAGCAGAGCCGGAGTCACCGGTTGAACCCTCTAGTTTGACTAACTTATCATGTCGGAGCAGTGGGTAGGTATAGTAGCCAAAGTGTGAAGTGCTATCGAGGAAAGTGTAAGATTTGTTGACGAGATCGAGGACTTTGGTGCTACTACCATCGACAAAGTAAAGTTTTTTGTTGATGGTGTCCCAGCGCGAAACACGAGGCAATTCGGATTGTAAAAAGGTCGCTTTGGATGATTCGAAATCGTAAAGAAAGTAACCGGTCGGATTGTCTAAACTCTCGGCTGGTCCGCAGGGACCATACCCGCCCTCAAAACCACTCGGCAATGGCGAGGGAAAAGGACAAGGAGTGAAATAGCTACCGTAAAATACGAGATATTTACCATCGGGCGAAATCTCGCTAATATTGTTGATCCCGATATTTACTCCTACTGTATTGTCGGTATGATCGAGTAGATCGTAAACACGATCGTGCCCTGTTTTTAGATTGAGGACATGATACTCACCTCTATCGTTTTGAACGAAATAAAATAGCAGATCGCTACCATAATATTTGTAGACATAATTGGCCTGCTTAATATCGAGAGGAGTTTCCTGTTTGGTAGAGGGATTGATGAGAACCAGTTGCTCGTCGCCCATCACCTCTCGATTGGGATCTTTTAAATAGGCCAATTGGTTGGAAGCATCGGGCATGGGAGTAAACCCAGCGAGTGGATACGGAGTGCTCGATGGCGAGGGAGTAGGAGATAAACTAAGCGAAGTGGAGTACCTGAGAGAGTAAATGAGATATCCCACAACGCCTATGAGAACTAGAATAATAAGCAACAAGGACTTGGTCAAATAATGGGTCGGATCGCCCACTGGGATCGGGTCATTTGCAGCCGGTTGCTCAGGCAACGGAGTGACAGGAGAGTGAGTGTCTAGCATAGGATAATTTTATCATAGTGAGCGATATAGCTTGGCAATTTGTTTAGCTACTTTGGAGGCATCGTATAGTCGCTCTGATCGTGCTCTGCCGGCTCGAGAAAGAGTCAAGATATTGCATTTGTATGACAGCGCCCCGTCGATGGACTCGATCATCTTGGCTATATCACCCTGATTGACTAAAATCTCGTTATCGCCGATTACCTCTCTAATGGCGCCGGTGTCGGTGGCGACGATAGGAACCCCACTGGCCATAGCCTCGACCAGTGCCATGCCATATTGCTCCTCCCAAGTAGGAGTTGCGCGAGAGGGGAGGAAAAATAGATCGCTGTCCTGGTACTCGTCGTGGATGCGATCGTAGGGAACGGATTTGACGGTGATATTTTTGCCAAGTGGTGAGCGACTCCCCTGCCCCACGACTACAAAATCGTACTGGGGGAGAGATCTGGCCACTAACTCGAGATCCTCCATCCCCTTTTCTTTTTCTAGTCGTGCCACGATCAACACGCGAGGTCGATGACTCTCCGATATCCGAGGGACTCCGCTACGGGAATGAAACCGAGTGAGGTCGACACCATATGGAATCACCACAATTTTGGATGGCTCGACACCCTCGGTGATCAGGGCTTGCTTGGCTCGCTCTGTCGGGGTATGGAAGATATCGACATACTGGTAAGCCGCCTGCTTCCACTCGCGTAACCGAGCGAACTTTTCGTTGTTGTGCGGGATGGTCTCCCAGCAGGTACAGACCAGCTTGTCGATTTTGCCCTCCTGGCGCAGGCGTACAGCTTGGTGAGTGTAGGGAGTGTAGGTCTCGGCGGTGTGGAGAATGATTTTGTCCTTGGTGCTACCATGTTCTAGAACATGAGAGCGCTGTGAAAGATACTTTTCTAGTGCCGGTAACCACTGTTCCCCGCCGATAAGGCGATTGAGGATCTGACGACGATAAGGAAACTGTGGCAACTCTGTGGGCGACCAGAGCGGGATGGTCTCGATAGGTAGTGGAGTCAATGGATGAGATGTAGTGATAACTTTGATAGATAGATCCTTGGCTACCCCTACGTAGTTTTGCAGTTCGAAGGCGTTGGCGTGACTGGCGCGAATGAGGTAGATCATAATTCTCTGTTTTGTACTAACTTACTGATACTGTTTCTTATTTTAGATATATATTCATCTATAAAAAATATGGGCTGAATGATAACGTTTATTAAAAAGCTGTGGTGTTTCAAAAAGTAATATCTTCTAGAGTCATACCATGCTTGATGTAGGATGTGATATTTATTTTTACTGCTTGCACCTCCAATATGAGAAATCTTTGAATGTGGACAAAATATAATTTTATGCTTTGAAAAACCTGCTCTACGACATAGATCGACATCTTCTAAGTACATAAAATATTTTGTATCAAATCCACCTAATTCATTAAATACCTTTCTCTTTATTAATAGATATGCGCCTCCTACTGCATCGACTAATACGTCACTTTCACTCTCATAGATATTTTTATCATTGTAGTAGAACCTGTCATGGCCGAGATCAAGTCCCAACAGTTTACCCAAATTTGAAAATTCGAGTAATCCGATAGCTAAAGTCGGGTATCTGACTGCGGTTTTGTGCATTATATTTCCCTTTTTCTCAGATAAGCCACCAACTATGTCTGCAGAATTCTGTATTGCATGTTCATACAATATTCTTAACGAGTTTTTTTGCAAAGTTGTATCAGGATTTAGAAAAAGTAAGTATTCACTCCTCGCATAACTCGCACCAATATTTGAACTTTTTGCAAAGCCAAGATTAGTATTGATATCCTTAAAGTAGATTGGGATCTTAAGCCTAATATTTTTTTTCACTACAATCTCTTTAGTTAACCTTCTTTCATTTGAGTTGTTCTCAATGATAATGATTTTGTCAATTAATTCTAAATTTGAATCATTTTGCAGGGATTTTAGCATCGATCCAATAAAGTTTGCTGAGTTATAGGTAGTAGAAATAACAGTAATTGGATTTGAAGACATATTATGGTATTGATATTCTATATTTATTATGATTTAGTTTAATTATGTTCTATGTAGCAAAACTGCTTGTTGGACTATTTTCATTGTTTGTAATTTGTATTGCACTCAATAAAGACATCAATGTATTAGCAACTGGGTTTAAAGAAGATTTTAACACTTCAAGTATTGATCAGGCGCAATGGACCTTATTGAATGAGACGAATGCTAACTTATTAACTGGAAGTTCGCTACTAATCCCTCCCCTAGATGCTACAAGAGCCGCATTTTTGCAAAATTCCCTACCCTTTACTACACAACATGGAATTTCATATGAAGTTAGATTTCGATTTTCTCGATTGGCTTTTGGATCAGGCATAGCATTCAATGATGCAACCTTCCCCTTACGTCAATTGAGCATACATCCTGGACAAAACGAGTGGACTATATTTGTTTGGCCTACAAACTCAACAACGTTTAAAGTATTTTCAGTTGCTTGTCCAAGTATAGGCACGTGTTTACCAACGGATAACCCTATTTACATAGTTTCAGGGATAGATGCGACGGGCTGGCATACATTACATGTAGTTTACGAATCTGGTCACTATACAATTAAGCTAGATGAGCTGGAGAGAAAGGTGATGATGCCTACTGACCGTCCACCTCGTTATATATGGGCTGGAAATCCAATGATGACTATGGGTGTAGCATTTTCTGCGCTAGAAATTGACTACATTTATGTTAATGAATTATCTCAAATATCAA
>DALYDJ010000050.1:2182-6215 GCA_031973275.1 Candidatus Woesebacteria bacterium | reverse complement strand
AAATCGACGTATTTAGAGGTCGGACTGGAGTCAGGAGCGGAGATAATGAGCGGAGTGCGGGCTTCGTCAATCAAGATGGAATCGACCTCATCGACGATAGCGTAGTAATGACCGCGTTGCATTTTGTCGCTCAAGCGGTGGACCATGTTGTCGCGCAGGTAGTCAAAGCCAAATTCGTTGTTGGTGCCGTAGGTCACGTCGGCAAAGTAAGCTTCTTGACGTGGAACCCGGCGGAAATGTTTAAGCCGCTCATCTTCTTCCCCTTGCTCCTCGTGTTTGAGATCAAGAATGCCACCGGGCTGGTCACCCATACCTGAGTAGATCACACCGACGGAGAGACCTAGTAGGAGATGAGCACGACCGTACCACCCAGCGTCGCGGCGAGCTAGGTAGTCGTTGACGGTGACCACGTGGACACCCTTGCCGGCCAAGGCACGGATATAACTAGCGAGGGTAGCGGAGAGGGTTTTGCCTTCACCGGTTTTTTGCTCGGCAATGCGACCGTGGTAGAGCGAGAGAGCAGCGAGGAGCTGGACATCGTAGGCGCGCTCGCCAGTGACCCGGCGGATCGATTCACGGATAGTGGCCAAGGCTTCGGGTAAGATATCGTCGAGACTCTCACCTCCAGCGAGTCTTTTTTTGAACTCGGCGGTTTTACCCGGCAATTCTTTGTCTTTTAATTTCTTGATGCTCTCTTCAAAATTGTTGACTGCCTCGACTACACCTTGAAGACTAGCTAGTTGTCTGGCGTTGCCGTCAAAGAGTTTGGTAAGGAAATTTAGCATGGCAACAATTGTAGCACGGAGGGATGGGTTAAAGCTTGAGAAATTTCGCTAAATCTTGAGTGGAGCGGTCGTAGTTACTTGAGTCATAGAAATATGTTTGCCAACCACGTGCAGTGGCTGGTGCCAAATTTTTCTGGCGATTATCGATGAAGAGGATCTCATTTCCAGCTACACCTGAACGAGTCTCGGCAAGCTCATAGATTTCGGGCGATGGTTTGCGATAACCTACCTGCGTACTATCGACGATCACATTCCACTCCACTGGAGGAAGTAATTTTCTTGCCATAATTTGATCTAGCATCCCTGGATATTGATCGGTCAATAAACCAATCTTGGTAGTCTTTGCTAGTTTTATAATTATCGGCCACAAACCCTCATTTTTGTCGAAGTGATCAATAAAATACTCACGCATAGAGAAACCGGCCGGCAATTTGAGATCGAATTGTGCCGAAATCTGGGAGAGATAATTATCTTCGTGTTCACCTAAGCAAAAATTGGTATCCAGAGTATGGTAATACTCGTCAAACTCAGCGCGACGAGATACCGAGACACCCATGATATCCATCATGACATCCCATTTGGGCGAATCTGAAAAATCTTTAATCGCGACCCCGCCGACGTCTAAATAGACAAAAGATATTTTGGACATGGCTTACTCCAAACATTTAGGTAATTTGACGGTGCCATCAGCTTGCTGGAAGTTCTCCCACAAAGCAATGAGCGTCCTGGTACTAGCAAGGGCAGTATTGTTTAGCATATGAACAAACTTGATGGTTCCATCAGTAGCTTGGTAACGGATGTTCGCACGACGACTCTGGAAATCGGTCATGATACTATCGGAGGCGACTTCGCCGTAGGCATTACGACCAGGCATCCATGCTTCTATGTCATATTTCTTGGCTTGAGGTTCGCCCATGTCCCCTGTACACATAAGGAGTACGCGGTATGGGATGCCAAAGTCCTGAAGAAGCTCTTCTGTATAACCGAGCATTTTTTCGTGCCAGTCTTTACTCTCGTCTATGTCGGCTTTACAGAGTACGACTTGTTCGATTTTCCAGAATTCATGAACGCGATAGAATCCTTTAGTATCCTTACCATAGCTTCCGATTTCTCGGCGATAGCAAGGAGAGAAACCTGCCATTTTGATAGGCAAGTCTTTTTCGCGGAGCGTTTCCCCAGCGTAGTAGGAGACTAGAGGGATCTCAGCTGTACCTGCTAGGAAGTAATCGTTTTTGGGGTCAGTTTCATCTTCAGATAATTTATATGTTTCTTTTTCCCCCCACGGGAAGTGGCCGGTATTAACGAAGGCTTGGCGATTATCTACAATTGGAGGAATGATGGGAGTGTAGCCGTGTGATACAAATTTGTTTAAGGCATATTGCATAAGCTTGATTTGGAGCAAAGCTGCATCACCCTTTAAGTAGTAACCTCGGTAACCAGCCACCTTACTGCCACGATCCAAATCGAGCCAACCATTGGCCTGCGCAATTGATACATGATCTTTGGGTTCAAAGCTAAATTTAGGTTTTGTCCCCCACTCTCTGACTACGACATTGCCTGCCTCATCTTTGCCGACTGGAACCTCGGGCAAAACTACGTTTGGAATACGAAGCATTAAATTGTTATATTTTTCTTGGACTTCTTTCAACTTAGGTTCTAATTCCTTGATTTTTTCTTTTATCTCTTTTGCATTTTCTATTAGTTTTTTATCTAAGCCATTTTTTAAAGCCTTACTGAGGACATTGTGTGCTTGCTGATTGCCTTGTAGATTTTGAATAAGAAATATGCGAGTTGCATCAACCTCTAGAAGTTTGTCGACTATGGAAGGATCCTGGTTTTTGTTTTTTACGTTTGTTTTAACCAGGTCTATATTGTCCCTGATGAACTGAATGTCTAACATATGGTTTATCTCCTATATAAATAGTATAGCGTGTAAATACAAAAAAGGCGGCAAAACCAACTCTTTTGAGAAGGGTCCTTGCGGACGGTGCCACCTTGCTACTACTTATCTCCTGCTATTACGGGCTTACCCGGTCGCCTGGGGCGACAGCTCGGTTAGTGGAAAGCTAACCTCAGACGCTGTTATTCACTTGCTGGCAGTATATCATGTTGATCAATCAGTGCAAAAGCCTCTTTGATAATATCAATAGTGAGGGGGAGGAAGTCGAGGCGCTCTGCCTCTTCGAGTGTAAACCAGCCCCAGTTCTCGGTTTCTTTGTCATAATCCTTATCTAGGTCTGGGACCTGATCGCCAATATCTACCAGGTAACAGATGAGCACGACCTGAGTATCCATCCCCTCGTCAGTCTCTTTGGCGTACCAAATACTAGTTTTGACGATGGGGTGAGGGTAGCGAATCGTGGCATCGACGTGAATCTCTTCTTTTAGTTCGCGGATGACTCCCTCCTCGACTGTTTCGCCAAACTCGACCTTACCCCCAGCGATCTGCCATTTGTTGTGCCAGTGAGGATTGCCTGGTGCACTCCGCTGTGTGAGTAAGACTTTTTTGCCTTCTTTTGAGACTGGGAGTCCGAGACCGACTACGAGCGTTTGATTGGTCATAGACCGAGGTCCACTGCTATTTCTTTCATGGCTTTTAGGACCGTGGGGACGTGCTCTTCCCAGAGATCCACTCCGAGCTCACGGGCGCCATTTTCTACGTCTAGCCTGTTGACACCAGCGGCAAAGCCTTTATCTTTCCATTTCTTCTTGATCGACTTGACCTCGACGTCGGCGATCTTCTTACTGGGACGCACTAACGCAGTGGTTGTGATGAGACCGGTGAGTTCGTCGCAAGCGAATAAAGCTTTTTCCATGTTGGAGTCGCGACTAACTCCCGTTCGCTCGGCATGGCTCTGGATGGCGCGAATGATTTCTTCACTAACCCCTCGCTGACGGAGAATAGGTTCACCTTTCATGGGGTGACCGTCGAGGGTAGGGTGGATCTCCCAGTCAAAGTCGTGGAGGAGACCAGTTACTCGGTACTTTTCTTCATCTTCGCCAAATTTTTTGGCGTAGGCGGCCATGGCGGCTTCGGCAGCCAACATGTGTCGGACGAGATTTTCGTTTTTGACGTACTGCCTGACGATTTGTAAGGCTTGATCTCGGGTCATAGTTGATATGTTATCATATCGACATGGCGACTGGATTTACAGAACAAGAGTACAGGCATCATGCTGAAAAAACACGAGCAGCCCACGGTTTTACTCCTACATGGCCAGACCTTGAGGGTCGTCAACACTTCGTTT
>DALYDJ010000050.1:599-2172 GCA_031973275.1 Candidatus Woesebacteria bacterium | reverse complement strand
GAACCAAAAATTTGGGTAGGTGAAATATTTAGGAATCTTAAATATCTTCCCTTTGAATTACCTTCAAATGAGACAATGTCTACCACATATAATATCGGTAGCGAAAATATGAATGGTGACAAAATCGACCCGCGCTTTCCTTTTTCTCAACTTTCTATTACGAGAATATCGAATGGTAACGTACCTGATCAAATGATTGTTTCCCTTCAGGTTTTTTTTGACACAGAAGAGAAGCGAGACAAAACACATTGGGCATTTGTTAATGAGTTTGGCTCTGTCCGAGACATTGCTACCGAAACCCACGCAGAACTTTTCTCACGATTCGCAGATCAAGATAGGCAATCTTTGACTAAGAATAATGCTATAGAATTGCCAGCAGACTTAACTAAGTTAGTGGAACCAAAAGATCCACCACTTTATCCTAGTTTTAAACTTATGCGTATTTTTGATTTGGGAAAACGAACAGATCAAAATACGTTAGCAGAAGATAGTTTGTTTGTGATCAGTGATGTCGCGGCTTAATTATAATGAATTAGGAATATCAATAAATTCGACATCCAGTTTATTTTTGAAGTGAGCTTTGATCATTTTACCTAGTTCTTGGACACCAAACACCTCAGTCGCGTAGTGGCCGCAAGAATAATAGTTGTAACCCACCCCCTCAGCCTGGGCGATACTGGGTTCGATAATCTCCCCGGCAATATGAGCATCAATTTTTTTGTCGATGATTTCAAACAGCTCCCGATCATAGGGCTTGGCTCCGCCACTGCAGACCCCGATTCTTTTTATCATTTTGGGACCACCGTACACGGTAAAAATATCGTGAGAAGTGAGCTCAGCAAGTTTGGCGGAGAGAACATCGGAGGCGATGGGTTCTTGGAACTCTGCTACATACCCCCAATCATCAAAATAGGTTTCGCCCGTCATTTTAGCGTCTAGCTCCTTGATGATGACTGCATTGTTGCCAATTGTTTTGTGAGCATCGAGACTGTAGTGGTAGCCGGCGACCGTTAGCTCCTGAGCAAAAATATATTTGAGATCGGCTTGCAGACCTGCGTGCATACGTGAGGCCACAATGTTGTGACTGGTCAGGTCAAGGCCGTGGTGGGTGAGACAAAACTGTGCACCAGCGGCGACCGACTCAACCAGGAAGTCGTGGGTCGAGGAGACGCCAAGGGCGATCTTGTCTACTTTTTCACTGCCGTGGATTTGCACGCCATTTGCGTATATATCTTTGACTCTAGCTTGGGCCAAGAGATCAGAGCCGAGCGTGGTTTCGATATAGTTTATTAACTCGTCACGTAAGACCATAGATTGCTTTCGTTAAGTTACTAACATGTCGCTTCATCTGGGGGAAGAGCGTGCCTTCGCGCGCGGTGACATTTTCGAGGAACCAGAAGAGACGCTCGGAGACGCCCAACCCACTGGCGGGCGGTATGCCGTATTCGAGCATTTCCACATAGTCGATGTCGAGCATTTGAGCTTCGTCGTCGCCTGCATCTCTTTGTGATTGCTGATCCATAAAACGAGCTAACTGGTCTTGGGGATCATTGAGCTCGCTGTAGCCATTGCA
>DALYDJ010000050.1:0-589 GCA_031973275.1 Candidatus Woesebacteria bacterium | reverse complement strand
AGCGTATGACTTGGCCAGAGGAGAGATAAACTTGGGGACGTTGATGAGGAAGGCGGGCCCGGCCACGTCTTTGCGGATTATTTTCCAGAGATTGTCCACGAGTCTAGCTTTGCCTACTTTGCCATCCAGTTTGACACCATGCTTCATGAGTACTTTGGCCATCGTCGACTCGGAGTCGTTAAAGATGTCGATGCCCAACTTGTCCAAAATGACTGTGGAATAATCGATTTCTTCCCACTCATCGGCTAGGTCAAAGGTGTGCTCCTGACGAGTAAATTTGGTGGTGCCATAGACACCCTGTGCCAGCGCGCGAAATAGATCACGGGTCAGGGTCATGTTGTCTCGGAAATCAGCGTAGGCCCAGTACCATTCGAGCTGGTAGTATTCTTGCAAATGCTCGTCATCAATACCTTCGTTGCGGAAATTGGGTGCGAGAGTATAGATCTTTTCAAACCCGCCACCGAGTAACCGCTTTTGATAGAGCTCGGTGGAGATGCGCATGTAAAACTTTTCATCCAGCGCGTTGTGGTGGGTCTCAAAGGGCTTCGCATCGGCACCACCCGTGACGTGCTCCAGTACTGGTGTCTCG
>DALYDJ010000049.1:0-6222 GCA_031973275.1 Candidatus Woesebacteria bacterium | reverse complement strand
CGGCTGTAAGCCAGGATTGAACCTGTTCTTTAGTTAAATTGGACTTGAAGTTGGCAATAACAAGGAAACTCATAAAAGTAGTATAACCCAAGCGGGTATATTTGGGGTATTATGGAACACATGACATTGCCGTATTTGGACGAATTAAACGAAGAGCAAAAAGCAGCGGTACTACACGTGGGATCCCCTCTTTTAATCATGGCTGGGGCCGGATCAGGGAAAACCAAGACCCTAACCTACAAAGCAGCCTACCTGATCCATAGCCAAGTAATTCGTCCAGAGGAGCTACTAATGGTGACTTTTACCAACAAAGCAGCTGGGGAGATGAAGGAACGGCTCGCTAAAGTAGTCGGGACGAAAGTGCCAAACGTGGGGACCTTCCACTCGATGTCGTCAAGAATACTCCGGCGTGACGCTGAGGCAGTCGGTCTTTCGCGTGATTTTGTGATCTATGATGACAGCGATCAGGAGGCGCTGGTAAAGGAAATCTTGACTAGTCTCTCGATAGATCCAAAGCGGTATAAACCTAGATCCATCATGGCGACGATCTCAAGCGCGAAACAGGAAATGGTAACTACAGACAATTATTTGAGCATGGCACATGGACCTTTCCAAGAAGTGGTGGCAGAGGTATACCAAAAATATCAAAAACAACTGAAGGCTTATGGAGCGGTTGATTTTGATGATCTACTATCTACAAGTGTGAAACTGTTTCAGGAAAATCCGCAGATCCTAGAAAAATACCAAGATGCGTTTAGATACATTTTTGTAGATGAATATCAAGATACCAACTCGGCCCAGTACCTCTTTACTACTCTATTGGCCAAGAAATATAAACAACTCACAGTAGTGGGTGACGCCTCACAATCGATTTACAAGTGGCGAGGGGCAGACTATAGGAACATGGCTAAGTTAAAAAAAGAGTATCCAAATTTGAGCGAACTACATTTGTCTCGCAACTACAGATCGACTCAAAATATCCTAGATGCGGCTTATAACGTGATTGGTAACAACAAAAATCACCCGATCCTCTCTCTTTGGACCGAAGAAGGTCCTGGAGAAAAAATTTCTTTAATAACTGCATATAGTGGTAGTGACGAAGCAACACAAATAACGCAGGAGTTAAATAAGCTACATGCCGACCACGAATGGAGTGAGATTGCGCTCCTTTATAGAACTAATGCCCAATCCAGATCAATTGAGGAAGGTTTTATCCGGGCAGGAATACCGTATGTCCTGATTGGAGGGACTAAATTTTATGAACGGAAAGAGATCAAGGATCTTTTATCCTACTTGAGAGTAGTGCTAAACCCAGCCGACATGATCAGTTATCGGAGGGTAGAAAAGCTGGGGAAACGGAAATTGGCACAAGTGCTAAATATACCTAAAGAAATAGAAGTGCAAAACTCTACCCCTACTGAACTACTCCAAAAAGTGATCGATAGCTCGCAATACCTAGATCAGTTCGACCAGGAAATTGAGGAAGAGCTGGCCAGAGTCGAGAATATTAAGGAGTTGCAATCGGTCGCTACCGAGTTTGATAATTTGAGCGATTTTTTGGAGAATGTTGCGCTCGTACAAAGTGAGTACTCCGAAGGCGAAAAATTTGGGAGTGATAATAAGCGCGATGCGGTAACCCTGATGACATTGCATGCTGCCAAGGGGCTGGAGTTCCCGATTGTATTTTTGATCGGGATGGAGGAAGGATTATTCCCCCACTCCAGATCTCTAATGGAAATTGAGGAGATGGAGGAGGAGCGGAGACTGGCATATGTGGGGATTACGCGAGCCAAATATAAGCTTTATATGTCATGGGCAAAGCAAAGAGTAATATGGGGGAACTCGGCGTCACAAAATAGATCGAGATTTATCGATGAAATATCTCCTGACTTGTTTGAGTATGTCAGACAACCGGAAAACTCAGTGAATCAGAGAATCGGAAAGTCCGAGTATCAGAGCGATAAATTTGAGAAAGATTTTTGGACACAACATGGAGCAGAGTTTAAGACAAAAAAATCGGGGATCAAGATTGATTCACTCTCGGACTCAACGCTGGATGATTTTTTGTCCGGGAACATGAGCGTAGAAGAGTTGCTGAACAGGTAAATCGGATAATCGGAAAAAGGGGTCTCCCAGGAAGCTTTGCGCCTGGAGCCATTTCCCAGGCACTATGTGCTTGATGTGCACAGCCTGGCTATCGGAGAATCGGAGAATCGGATAGAATTTGCTTATGAGCGAAAAAGAAACATGGAATAAACAAGTAGACCATCCGTTGCAAAGCTATGAATGGGGCGAGTTTAGGGAGATGACGGGGATAAAGGTTGTGCGCGAGGGAGGCATACAAATCACTATTCACAAAATTCCTCACACGCCATGGAGTGTTGGCTACTGCCCCAAAGGGCCCATGCCAGATCGAGAGCAGGTCAAGGTTTTGGCTAAAGTGGCAAGAGAAAATAGATGTATTTTGATCAAGGTAGAGCCGAAGGTAGAAAAGCAAGACACTAGATTAGAGGAGAGAGATTTTAGGAAATTAGGATTTAAAGCAGGAAGATCACTGTTTACCAAATACAACTTCGTGTTGGACGTAACACCTAGCATCGAAGAGCTCTCGGCAGCATTCAAACAAAAAACGCGTTATAACATTCGCGTTGCAGAGAAACGTGGCGTGACGGTCGCGATAGACGATAGTGATGAGGCATTTGAAAAATATTTGGAATTAACAGAGGAGACAACCAAGAGACAGGGATTTTACGCTCACTCTAGAGAGTACCACAAGAAGATGTGGGAAGTGCTACATCGGGCAGAGATTGCGCATTTACTGGTCGCAAAATATCAAGGAAAAATAATTACGACTTGGGTTTTGTTTAAATTTGGCGAGACGCTCTACTATCCTTACGGTGCTAGTACTAGAGAGTATCGAGAAGTGATGGCAAACAACCTAGTAATGTGGGAAGCCATAAGGCTGGCTAAACAGTGGAATTTGAAATATTTTGATATGTGGGGGGCACTGGGACCAGAGCCTGATCCAAAAGACCCATGGTTCGGGTTCCATACGTTTAAATCGGGCTACGGCGGGCGGCATATCCAGTATGTCGGAACCTGGGACTACGTCGCAAAACCACTGCTGTACAGCATTTATAGATTGATAGATAACTTGAGGTGGAAGATGCTGAGACTACTGAAATAGTTATTATTCCAGACAAGAAAAAGGGTCGTGACTAAAGGCAGGATTAGAGTAGTCACGACCCAATGATCTTATTTTCTTTTCTTAGCGACTTTTTTAACAGTCTTTTTGACAACTTTCTTGACAGGTTTTTTAGTTACTTTTTTAACAACCTTTTTAACAGTCTTTTTTACGGCTTTTTTTGGAGCTGATTTTTTTGCAGGAGCTTTTTTAACTACTTTTTTGGCAGTTAGTTTTTTGAAAAGTTTTTTAAGCATGAAATTTTCACCTCTCTTTCTAGTTACATGTTTAAATAATTATTTTTCGCGCTGAACTGTAATGGTGCATTCTGTAAGTAGAGCCGCGATTGCGCCGATTACTACAAGAGGAGGAAGCAAAAGTGCACCGACAACTCCTGCAGTAACGGGCAAGGAGAGAATTACTTTGCCTTTACTATCTTTAACGGTAATTTTTCGGACATTTCCTTCTTTGATCAGAGCTTTAACTTTGTTGACTACTTTTTTTCCTTCAACCTTAAATTCTTCCTGTTGTTTTTTGCTGACTAATGGTTTTTTGACTTTTTTCTTTGTGGGCATATTTTGTCTCCAATAAATATGTTTATATAACAACTTTATTAAATCACAAATAACGAAATGTTGATACAATTGCAATAATGAAAAACGTTTTGATTGCATATGTACTATCTTTGTTGTGGCGATCGTGGTTTTGGTTAGGAATTTGGGTATTTTACTATTTACGTTTTACTGATTATGCGGGCATAGGCTTTCTTGAAGCTGTCATGATAGCTACTGCTAGCTTGGGTGAAATACCTACTGGAGCCGTTGCAGATGTAGTCGGAAAGAAAAAGGCTGTGATACTCGCATTTATACTCGGAGCAATAGGGAATATTTTGATGGCTTTTGCACCAAACTATGGAGCGCTAATTATTTCTATCGTATTTATGACAATTGGTGGGGCGTTTTATTCCGGATCACTCGAGGCGTTGGTTTATGACAGCTTACTGGAAGAAAAGAAAGCGGATATCTATCACAGCGTGGTAAGCAGGATGACTACTATGCAAAATATTGGAATGGCAATTGCTGCAGTAACCGGTGGTTATTTGTATGAAATTAATATTTCTCTGCCATTTATTCTTGTTGCTGTAGCATATGGTATTGGGATGTTTATTTCACTTGGACTTAGAGAACCGCACATTGACTCTGAGAAATACTCATTGAATAAATTTATTTCGCAAAACAAAGAGGGTTTTGTTCAGCTCTTTTCGACCAAAAAAACTTCATTTCTTGCAATACTGTTTTTGATACCTAGTTCGTTTATGATTGCCACGGAAAATGTTATTAACGATGCAACTGCTGTTGAGTTGGGACTTACTAGTGTTCAATTGGGAATATTTGCAACAGTTATGTATCTTTTTGGAATTTTTGCGTCGGAGCACTCAAGCAGGATTATAAAGAACTTGAATTCTAAATTAATCTATAGTTTTATGTTGGCTATCTACATATCGACATTACTTTTTATCCCACAAGCAAGTTTGCTGGTTGGATCTGGTGCCGCTACGGTCTTTTCCAACTACGAGTCTGTTAGAATCAATGCTGTGATTGATTCACGGTATCGCGCTACTACACTATCTACATTTAGTTTAATTAAGAATATTCCATATATTTTTGCCGCCACCTTTATTGGCCTCGCGATGAATCGCTACGGTGCGGCGACGTTTTCGATGTATTTTGGATTTTCTCTTACTGTGATTCTAGGGCTACTTTATCTAACAAAACCATTGTTTAGTGTAGCTAAGCGATTGTAGTAGTAAGAAAAGACGTCGTTGAGTTATTGCCCGATCGGAAAACCATTTGGGTAGCAATGATCTTTGAAGTAGCATGATTCGCATTTTTTGAGGTCGGTGGAGCGGGGGAAATGAAGCGCGCGGATGGAAGCCATGGTGGAGAGGACCGTTTTCTTTAGTTCCTCGATTTTTTGGTCGGTGACTTGGAAACTACGTTGACCGCTTTTGCCTTTGAGAGCTGGCTCTTCTACAAAGTCGAGCATCCCCTCGCCAAATTTATAATTGAGACTAGGATCAGAATCGATCAAGAGTTTGTAGAATTCTAGTTGCCGTGCGAGCTCTCCATCGCTATCCTGAGTAGTCCCTTCTATCTGACCGATTGTTTTGGGTTTGCCTGTCTTGTAGTCCACTACCCTCACCAGTTTGGCTGACTGGTCGGACCATTCGAGACGGTCGAGTTTACCTGTGAGTTCGATGTCACCCAAATTGGCCCGCAAGTTTTTCTCGGTGGCAAGAGGCATGGTCAAACTATTTTGGTTGAGTTCAAAATAGGCTTTTAGAATCTCCTCCCCTTTCTTTAAGTAAACCGCGAGATCGGATTTGGTGATGACGGAAGAGTTGAGTGAAGCTCTAAACTCGGAAAGCAAATACTCTAAGCTCGGAGCTACCGCATCGTCTTTATACTTTACATAAAACTTTTCGAGGGCAGAGTGGATGGCAGTGCCAAATGTTAAGTGAGATTTTTTAGCGTGAGGAACTTTGAGGAGTTTGTCGAGCTTGAATTTGTAAGCGCAAAATAAGTAAGAATTGAGAGAGGTAGCGGCAAGTTTGAAGTTGTCTACTAAATCTTTGAGATATGCTTGCTCGCTCTCTGGCGTATCCACGACTGTTTGAGTCCCCAGAATATTCTCAATGTGTTTGTGAGCCGTTTCTTCGATTGCTTTTACGTCAAGATTTTTTTGGAAGGAATGATTAAGTTCTTCGAGGAACATGGTGGGACTGGCCGACTTTGATTTGCCATAGCTAGAGTAGGTCGAGGCATGAGTGATGGTCAAACTAGTTTTGGCACGAGTCATAGCGACATAGAATAACCTCCGCTCGTCTTCGTTTTTCTCTTTATCGGACGGCTTCACATTTTTGAGTAAAGTATCGGGGAGTGAGATGAGCTCGGCCTTCTTATTGTTGCCCCAGTTTCCATCGATGGCTTTGTAGATATAAACGTGTTCCCATTCGAGTCCCTTGCTTTTGTGGGCGG
>DALYDJ010000048.1:4040-6313 GCA_031973275.1 Candidatus Woesebacteria bacterium | reverse complement strand
GAGAGGCTGCTTCGATGCCATAGGCAGTACCACCGTATGGAATATGGTTGAGATACATCTCGAGGATTTGATTTTTGCTGTAGAGTACTTCGGTGGCAACGGTGAGGATGGCCTCTTTGATTTTGCGAGTAATAGTCCTTTCGGGGGTTAATAGGGCCACTTTGACGAGTTGTTGTGTGATAGTAGAGCCACCCTCCAATCTCTGGCCGGTAACTGTTTTCCAGGCGGCACGCAAAAGTCCTCCAGTATCAAAGCCGTGGTGAGTATAAAAATTCTTGTCTTCGATCGCGATCGTTGCTTCTTTTAGATACTGAGGTAAGTCATCTAGCTTGATGGGAGTACGGTTTTGATCGTCATATATTTCGTACAAAAGCTGGCCATTGCGATCAAGTATCTTGGTGGAGATGGGGTATGAACTGGGTTTGTTGAGGGTAGTAGGAGAGGGTAGATCACGGAGGAAGAGAAAGAGGAGGTAAAGAATGATAATAATTGAGACACCGACAAGGGCGAGTGTTTTTTTGGAATACTCTGGTGGGAGGCTTTTTTTGTTGAGTTTGTCTTTGAGGATAGATAAGAAGGAATTGGTAGTCATAGAGTGATTATACCCGACTGGGCCTCGCGTGTTATACTCCCATTTACCTATGTCGAATGATTTGGCAATTGTGAACATTTCTATCTCGGGATTGCCTGGCGCAGGTTCCACCACACTAGGAAAACATTTAGCAAAACACCTCAACTTTAAGTATTATTCCGGTGGCGATTTCATGCGCAAGTATGCGATTGAAAAGGGATATTTTGACCCAAAAGAAACAGTGCATCACTCGGCAAGTGTTTATCCAGATGACTTTGATAGGCAAGTAGATTACTCGGTGAGAGAACAGATGACCAACCAGGTGGGTTGTGTCTATGAATCTTGGCTATCGGGGTTCTTGGCTCAGCAAGTAGGGGGTACTTTTAAAGTGTTAGTTTATTGTTCCGACGATGCTGTGAGGGTAGATCGGATCGCCAATCGAGACGACATTACAATTGCAGAAGCGAAGGAACACATTTTCACCCGTGAGCAGAAAAATCTAGAGAAATGGGTCAAGATGTATGGTCCCGAATGGAAGGAATGGGTAGTCGAACCCAAGACTCTGCCCCAGAGCGCGCCGATCTATTTTTGGCGGAGTGAACTATATGATTTGGTGATTGATACCTTTAAGTTGGGGAAAGAGGAGACACTAGAGAAAGTTATCGAAGCGATTGCTCAAAATTAGGGCGAGGTGTACAATTCCGTTCAACGTGCCAGTGACAAATGTGAGTTCTACCATTGCCCGGGCAGTAAAGGCGTCTTTTGCCGAAGAGACAGCGTTTCTTTCTGCGTTGGTAAAAAGTAAAAGCGCCAATCCCCATACACCACAAGATTCTCCTCTCCATACCAGCGTCGAAGGCGAAGTTCCTACTTTGATTTTTGAAAAACTGAAAAGCTTGGGTTTGTCGCCTAGGTATCTGGGTGCGAGCAAAGAGCGACCAAATGTAGTAGTTGAGTGGGGGGAGAAAAGGGGTCGGATGGGACTTATGCTTAATGGGCACATGGATACAATCCCGCCGGAGGGGAGAGATTTGATCTCGCCATTCTCCGGAGCAGTACGCAATGGCAAAGTATACGGCTTGGGCTGTTTGGATATGAAAGCGAGTTTAGCGGCTTATATTTTTGCAGTAAAAGCGTTGATTGAGGCCAAGGTCAAATTAAAAGGCAAACTAACTTTGGCGTTTGTGGTAGACGAAGAAACAGGTGCGTGTAGTCCGTATGGAACGCAGTATTTACTCGATTCTGGGTGCGTGCCGAAAGCTTGCTTTATCGGTGAACACGGAAGTAAGTATGTGCGTACGGCGCAACGAGGCGGGTACCGATTCAAGATTACAACTAAAGGTGAAGCGGTCCATACGGGAGTATCGGCTTGGGAGAGGGGAGAGGCAGGACATAATGCGGTTGTTGACATGGCCAAGATTGTCGAAGCATTGCAAGGTTTAGAGATCCCCTATAAGCAATCTAAAATGTTCGAAGGTCGCAAGCCGATGTTTACTTTTCCGACTAAGATCAGTGGTGGAGTAGCGATGAACGTGGTTCCCTCAAGTTGTGAGGCCTATGGTGATGTCAGGTTGCTGCCGGGCAATAGCGAGGCACAAGTAAAAATATTGATGATTGAGAGACTCCAGAAACTCGGGATCCCGTACGAAATCCAAGATTTGATTTATGTGCCAGCGGTAGAGATCGACCCGCACGACCCAGT
>DALYDJ010000048.1:0-4030 GCA_031973275.1 Candidatus Woesebacteria bacterium | reverse complement strand
GTGGTGCTGTCGCTGCAAAAAGTAGCCAAAGCAGTGCTGGGATATGTTCCAGAAGCAAAAGTCTCTGGCCCCGCGACCGATGGATGGATGATGGTCAAGCGTGACATCCCGACAATCATGGGATTTGGTCCTGATGGGGGTGGAGAGCATGGCAAGGGTGAGTGGGTAGACTTGGCATCACTAGAGAAAATTACAGAAGTCTATGCGAAATTTATTGTTGATTATTTGGGGTAGAGAACTCTAGAATAGGGTGAGATGAAAATAAACTATTTGATGGTGGTGCTGCTTGTATCAATTGGGATTGTGGTCGGAGGTATTTCGCTCTATATGGCATCGCTCTCGGGTGTGATGGGGAAAATGGGGTTGGTAGGGGGAGATTTTAGCCAGTCAATTAAAGGTAATGAGCTCGCCCGCCGAATAATGGCGCAGCCTGACCAAACAAACTGTAACTTGTGGGAAGTAGTGAAACATGTACCCGGATATATGTTTCTGAAGGGGAGGGAACGAGTCGTTCTCTCCGGAGAACTTGGGACAGAGAGAGTGGTTTGTGGGATCAAACTCGTGCAAGCCGGGAACGTAGAGAGAGGGGTATATACCATCATCAAAGGACTGTATTACCTCAGGAGTCATTTTAACGAGATGAGGGAATTGATCCAGCGCAAGGAGGCAAGCTGTGAGATGTTGGAGGAGCTGGGCTACGAAGAGTGGGTTGAGGGGTACTTGATGTCGACCGAGGGGAGAGTACACGAGGTGGTAATCGAGATATACAATCAAGTCCAAACCTCTAGATCGAGAGTAGAGGAGTTGTGCATAGATTGATCTGTTTCTAATAGATGTTACCCAGTTGATAAGTTGTGGTTGAGATATTAGGATGGAGTCGTTAGTAAGTTAAAGTTTGAGAGTGTAAGGAACATGGTGTAAATCCATGACTGTGCCGCAACCGTGAGTATTGCCAAATTGGCGATCCAAGCCGGGAACTTCCTTTCAGACTGCCTTTATCTGCTCCCCGAGCGAGGGAGTGAAGGAGTTGAGACGTGCCAGTTCTTGCCGAAGTAGAGACTAGAAGTCAATTAAGGGAGTCTTTTGGGACTAGCCAGAGGTTAGCTAGCGAGAAATCTACTCAGAGCAGTGGAGCGGTATTTTTCAACGTAGAAATAATGCTACAGGGTCCAGAGTATCCTAAATCACGACTAAGAGAGAATGTAGAAAAATTTGCAGCTGAACATTTTTTTAAAGCAACTAACCGTCTTGCTTATTTCGATGGTGAGGAATGGAGACATCCTGACGGCGAATCGTATAGTGATTTTTTCGATAGGGCAATTGATTATTATAAAGACTCTCCTGAACTAGTAGAAAGATTCCGGGCTGAGAAGGAGGGATATGTTAGGGCAGGAGTACTCATAAAAACTCAGCAGAGCATGGACAGTGAGCTGCCTACAATAGGAATAGCAAGTCCCCCTGGGAACGTATATAGAAATCAATCGTTTGCAGCTAGAAACGTGACATTTATCGCTGTTCCAGTGTGTGAAAGATCAATGAAACTAGGTAGCTTAGATGAGAGGATATATCAAGAGTATGAGATGTTTGTCATCCCTACTGCAGAAATTGAAACCGATGAGCACTGGAAAGCAGTAGTAGACTCTGGAGACTTGCAGTCTAGTCTTATGTCTCTAAATATATTAGAGAGTATGGTAGATCCCAATAATCCAACTCAAGTAGTGTCATTACCTGTTCTGCTGAACAATATAGAAAAACTAGTGAAGAGGTTGGGTTATAACGGAGTTGATGAATTGGTTCGAGAAACTGAGCGGATGCTTGATATGGATAATGACCCCTTGGCGCCAGGGCGACGCAAAGATATGATTGATTATTTTACGGAAGAAATGTGGTGGTATGTCTCAAGACGGAATCAGCTCTCTGAGCAAGATAGGTTAAGACTGCAAGGAGTGGCGGACGTAATGCACGATTATCTATCACTAGAAGGAGGTGCACAGTATAGGGGTCAGACTTTTGATGAAGTAAAACTTTTAATCGAAGGACATACTAAGGTCCATCAAAGAAACTTAGGTGTTAGTTTTACTACTCAAGAACTTGAGTATACAAATTGGGATTACGGTGAGTTTGCTTACCAGCTATATTTTAGACAGTTAAAAGCTAACTTGCGAGCACAAGAGAGTAGGAGTAATGGAGGGTGTCCCGTGAATCAGAGACAAACCTTTTTAAACGAAAGATTGGGTGATGGTGAGTCTTATACGCAAACATATGGTTACGATATAAACTCAATGGATATATTTTCAAGTACCTATGAAGAGTCCACAACGACCATGGAGTGTGTAGAGTGTCCGTTTTGTCATAAAATTGTTGACGCGATCGTTACTAGTACAAAGATTAAATGTCCTAATCCCGAATGTAAAGCCGAAGTTTCGCGGTCCTAGGCAGGATAAATTTTTTGCTCCTATTTGATACATTCGTTGCTAGTTGACGAGCACTGTGGGTAGGGGTTACGGTAGATAGGCCCTACTATATGTAGGGTTTTAGTTTCTAGATAGAAACCAGGAGAAGCTACTTATGCAATGTCCATACTGCCACCACGACGACACCTCGGTACTAGAGTCGAGGATCACGGCCGAGGGTGGAGCTATGAGACGCAGGCGAGAGTGCACTAGATGTGGTAAGCGTTTTACTACTTATGAGCGGGCAGAAGGGGTCGATATTAAGGTGGTCAAGAAATCAGGCAAGATTGAGGATTTTGATAGAGAGAAGCTCAAGAGAGGGGTAATGAAAGCTACCTGGAAGAGACCGGTGACCATGGAGCAGATCGAGGAAATGGTAGATGAAATAGAACGGATACTCAGGAGAAAGAATAGTACTGAGGTAAGGTCGTGGGAAGTAGGAAATCTTGTGATCAATCGATTAAAAAAGATTGACCCACTCGCATATTTGCTTTTTGCTTCGGTGTATCGCGAGTTCGAATCTTTGGCTGATTTTGACGAAGAAATAAAGAAGCTACAGGAACTGCAATCATGAAGATAACCAAACTAAACAAAAATGCAGCTGCGATCATGGTCAATCGATATTCCTTGCGAGATGAGTCGGGTCACCCAGTTGAGTCACCAGCCGAGATCCTGATGCGCACGAGCCGAGTGGTGGCTGAGGCTGAGAACAATTATCGTAGTAGTGGCGACACAGCCATGGAAGTGAGAGAGAAGTTTTTTGAGATGTTGTATGAGATGCGCTTTGTGCCAAATGGTCGAACCATGGCGAATGCCGGGACTAAATACGGTCAACTCGCCAACTGCTTTGTGCTCCCTGTGGAAGATGATCTAGGTAAAGGGGCTGACTCAATTTTCTCGGTGCTACGCAAAGCTATTTTGACTCTCCAAACCGGAGGAGGGGTAGGATTCTCTTTTGGTCGGATCCGTCCCAAAGATGCCACCATCTCGACAACTAAAGGCAAAGCCACAGGTGCGGTCTCTTTTATTAAAGTTTATGACACGGCTTTTTGGGTGATAGGACAAGGTGGGGGAAGACGATCGGCGGCTATGGCAGTACTCCCTGTATGGCATCCAGATATTCTCGAGTTTATCCGCTGTAAAGCCACCGAGGGACAGATCACCAACTTTAATATTTCAGTAGGTTTAACAGATGAGTTTATGAAGGCCGTCAAGAACAATGACGATTTTACTTTGCGTCACCCAGAGAATGGAGAAATGTATCGCATGATTCCAGCCCGAGAATTGTTTGCTGAGATTGTAAAGTACGCTCACAAGAATGGCGAGCCTGGAGTGTTGTTTTTGGACGAAGCTAACCGCAGTAACCCAGTACCTCACCTCTACAAACTAGAAGCAACTAATCCGTGCGGTGAGCAGTTCTTGGGACCATACGAAAACTGCTGTTTGGGATCACTCAACTTGCGTGAGCACGTGAGGAAAATTACAAATCATAAATTCTCAAATTCTCAAATGGGGAATTTTGAAGTAGATTGGGAGAAACTGGCTGAGACAGTAAGTTTGTCAGTCAGATTCCTGGA
>DALYDJ010000047.1:0-6387 GCA_031973275.1 Candidatus Woesebacteria bacterium | reverse complement strand
TCACCACCTCCGCTAGGAAAATAAAAATAAATGGTAAATAATCGAGTATGTACCTATAGCCAAATTGGCTCGCACCAACTCCGCCATGGAAAATGGTAGCAGGTAGCAGCAAGGCAATAGCAACTAAACTTGCCTTTACAATCTCACTCTTTAACGGGGCCAAAAGGGCAATAAATATAGCCGGGAATACTATCCATATCGCCATACTATCCATATTGGGTTTTATATATGGCCACTCATTACTGGGTACCGGAAAAGTCCAGAGTGCCGCCCGGATGTGTCTAGGCGCATAACTCAGGTCGTACGACCCCTCAGTATACTCATTCTCCAGGTTGTAGCTGCGACTCTCAAGAACCTTATATCCAAAGTGATCAATCCGACCATAGCGGACATAGTTATAACCAAAAGATAAAACTAGGGAGATCAGTACCGGAGCCAAAAATGCGATGTACTTGCTCCACCTTTCTCTATTCATCCAGAGGAAAAATGGCGTCATCAATATCAAATTGTATCTGCATAGATAAGCAGCGCCCACCACGGCACCTATAAGCCACAAACTCCTTTTCTGGAGTGTAAACAAGATAGCCAACCAGGTGAAAAGTAGCGCACAAATACTAGCAAAATACCACGCAGACCCAATTAGAGAGTGGTACCAAACCGTTGTGCCAAATACATATAGTATGGCTAGCCAGATCACCCTATCTTGTCCTAGTTTTAGTTCCAAAAGTACATACACCATCACGTACAAGCCCACGACCGCGACAAACAGCGATACCAAGCTTTGATTCGTCTCACTTCCCTGTATTGCCACAAACGGCATCATAATAACTGCAGGTAGTGGCGGGTAGATCACGTAGTATCTATCTTTTACCCCGTCAACCGGCTCTAAGTAGTTTCCCGTCTCAATCTCTGTTTGTGACACCATCTCATGGAGCTCTCCCCTCATCTCCTCAATATACAATTTACCCTGCCAAAAACTCTGCGCCAAAGGCACAAAAAAATCATGCCTGGTGTGCACTCCGTTTCCCGAAAGCAAATATACCAAAAAGACTAAAAAGGTAAATAAAAAGACTCTTTTCCGAGTCATAGCAGATACCACAATCCTGTACCAACGACGAAAGTTCCAACGATTGCCCCCGCGATGACCTGCGCCCAAGTATGATGTTTCTGGTACACTCTCGCCCACATCACCAGATATAACGCGGCGTATAACCACCACAGGTGCCAGCCGTAAAAGATATTGATGGTCGTGATGAGACCAGCATTCACCCCCGCATGGAGCGACATTTTCCACTTCATCGTTACCAAGAAAAAGATAATCGCCACGCTATAGAACACGCTTAGCACTCGCACTAGCTCTACTCGCCCCAGTTCGTGCGCCAACCATAGCCCACCCAGATGACATACTAGGGTAAATAAATAGATCGGTAGGCGCTGGCTCCGCTTATCCATATCCCAGTTGGATAGTTGCTTGTGGTACAGCATAGTGAGGAAAAATATCATCGGCACAATCGCATCGATAAACAGCAAAACACCCAAAAATCGCCACCGCAAGCCCTCTTTCACTGCAAAAGCGATAGCCACCAGGATCGCAACCGGTATCTCCCACACCGGATCCAGCACCCTCGACACCACCTCCGCAAAAATATCTTTAAATCTCTTCACCCCATTAATATACCAGGAATTCGCTTAAGTCTGTAACTACTAATCAGAAAAATGGTATGTATGTTCTTTCATATCTTCTGGGAAAAACCTCGCGTTATCCTCATGCTGATAGACAGCGTAAAGTAGACATCTCTCTATTAATGGACAAGCACTTTCATCACATTCTGGACCAGCATAGTGTGTCCGATATATTGGCTGCAATTTAACATCGTCTTCACCAAGAGGATGGATACACTCTGCTTTATCAGCTATGTCTGCAACCAACCCAACTGAAACACCTGCCATCCGAGCAAGTTCATGCATAGGAATACTATAAGGCAACCCCGGCCAAATACGGCCGATTGCCAAGGTTGTTCTAAGCGTATTTTCAGGGAAAGTGGTCATAAATAGTATTTTACCCTATAACTATCAAATACGCAATAGCTACACACAAAATAAGACACTCCCGCAAGCTCCTCAACTTTCTTATCTATCCACCTAAACAGTCCAAGTTATCACTAAACATGCTATAAATGACTCATGCCACCAGAAAATAACACATCTGGCGAAACATGGCCCCTAGCAGACATTATCGTCACGGCCTTTGTAGTCTATTGCCTCACTGGCATTGCCTACACCGTGGCCACCAGAATATTTTGAAAAATCGCCATCTTCGGACTCGTACCGCTGCCTACATCTCCTCCGGCGCCTGTATCCCCAGCAAACTGAGTCCACTCTCTAGTACCTTGGCCGTCGCCTGGGTCATGAGGTAGCGAAGCGTATTAACCTCACCCTTTTCCTCTACCCGACACGCTTGGTAAAAGCTATTAAACCGTTGTGAAAGTTCGTAAATATACGTCGCCACCAGATGTGGAGCGTAATGTACTCCAGCCTCGGATACCACTTCAGGGTAGCGATAAATCCAGCGGAGCAAACTCATCTCCTCTTTACAAGGTTCCGTACCTTGTAATAGTTCTGACAAGGTTCCGTACTTTGTAGAATCTACTTGGAATTTGCGCAAGATGCTAGAGCATCTGGCATACGTGTACTGTACAAACGGCCCACTATTACCTTTCATATTTAGTATTTCTTCCCAGTCAAATACAATATCACGCCTAGCTTCACCCTTGAGATCGTTCCATTTCAAAGATCCGATACCTACCTGTTGTGCCAATACTTCTTCTAAGTTCTCAGCATCTTTAACGCTCATGATCTGTTCCATAGATTCAACCAGTTTGTTGTCTATGGCTGCTTTAGGATTATTCGCTAGTATCTTGTTCCAACCAATTCGACCTTTTGTTGCTCCACGTATCAGTTCATACGATCTTTTTATCGCCTCATCCAACACTTCCTCCAGCCATATCACATTCCCCTTCCTCGTACTCATCTTGCCTTCTTTAAACCTAAACATCCCATGCATCACGTGGACTCTCTGACCATCTTTGTACCAGCCGAGCATCTTTTCAATCTCATACAATTGCTGGAAATAGAGCTGTTGTTCTGCCCCCACCTCGTTGATCACCAAATCCGGATTATAAGTATCTAAACGGTACTTGTCAGTTGCCAAATCTCTCGTATGATAAAGTGTGGCTCCGTCTTTCTTCAAAATCATCGCCGGCGAATACTTGTCGTTAGGGAAAAATACCAACTTAGCCCCTTCTTTCCCCTCTTTGTACCATTCCTGTTTATCTAAGATTCTTAAGACATCTCCCATCTTATCCTCAAAGAACGACTCCCCAAGCCCACGCCCACCGTTGAATTCTTTTGAATGATGTATATCCAGTAATTCATAAATCCGACTAAATTCCTTCCAGCTCCAGTCAATACATTTTTGCCAAAGTTCACGAGCCTCTTGATCACCATCTTCCAGTTTCTTAAACCAAGAACGAGCTTCAACTTCCAGCTTTGGATCCTTCTCCGCTTTCTCATGAAACTCTACATACAATTTTACAAGCTCCTCAACCGGCTTCTCGACACCCTCTATTGTCTCAATATTCAACTGCTTAGAACCTTTGCCTAAGTTAATAATCGCGTAGATCTGCTTACCAAACTGCGTACCCCAATCTCCCAGATGATTATCGCGCATCACTTTCCACCCATTCATCTCAAGCAAATTTGCTACAGCATCGCCAATAACTGTTGATCTAAGATGCCCAATAGTAAAAGGCTTAGCAATATTTGGCGAGCTATACTCGACAATCGCCAACTTCCCCTTCCCACTCTGGTTTTTACCAAATCCAGGTTTGGTCGCTTTTTGCACTTGCTCGAGGAAAAATTCTTTTTTCAGATAAAAGTTAATAAACCCCGCCCCCGCCACCTCCACTTTTTCGATTGCCGTATGCTGTAAGCCGTTAGCCGTTAGCCGTTCGACAATCTCCTGCGCCAACTCCCTCGGATTCTTGCTAATTTTCTTGGCGAGTATCATTGCCACATTCACACTATAATCACCATGACTCTCCTCTTTGGGGTGGGTCACGCTAAACTCAACTGATTCTAGTTTCAGCTCTTCTAACGCTTTGTTAATCAGATTTTTTATTACTTGCATCTTTCCTCCATTGTATACAAAAAAGCCCCTTCAACAATCACCTCGCCGGCTGACGGATAATTATCAAAGGGGCCATTCAGGCGGTACCACCCTTTTATTTCACTTCATTGAACTTGTCTCGTAAGTCAAACGGGTTATTTAGACCGTGGGTGATTAGTCGCGACACTAATCAAAGTAAAAATATTGTAGCACAACCAAAACTATCCTACAATTTGCTTGATATATCCACAACAAGGATTTTTGATCAATAAAAATTCCATATTGCACATTTTCACTACCGAGACTGGTAGTTTCTTGTAAAAAAGCGATTGATATATCTGGTCGACCGACAAAAATATTTGCTAAAATTTATTACTCTAAATCATTAAAAAAGATTGATAAAATTATCGCCACCAAATCTCCCTGTTGACAACCTCTGACCACTATTGATACAGTGATCATTGCTATTAAAAACTTGTAAAGTCAACGCAAGTTGATCCTGAACCTGCCGAAGGATTCTACAAATGAACAGCCCCAAATTGTATACCGTCAAAGAAGCCGCCAAAATAGTGGGTGTATCCACCAATACGTTGTACAAATACCTCGACGAAGATCGCATCCACGCTGCACGTGGCTCCGCCGTCCAAGGTAGATTTCGCATCCCCCAGTCCGCCCTTGAAGAATTTCTCGGAATCAAGTTATCAGAGCCCGAAACAGCCAATGGAATTGAAACCGTAGGGGCGGACCCCCGTGTCCGCCCGACCGAATCGGAAGGTCAGACCCTTCAGGATTCCGAACCGCTGACCAGCCGAATCACCGAGCCACCGATTTCACTGACTTCCCCCCGTCTCCCCCTCAAACTCATTCGTTTCCTCCTGGTACTAGCCCTGATCGCCATCCTCATCGACCTCATCCTCTCCCCCACCCTCAACCTAGCCAGCACCCTCACTCGCCTCTTCTTCGTCGCCATCATGATCCTCCTCTCATACCAAGAAGGGGGATACCGCAAAGGTTAATCCATATGGACAAAGCCTATCTCCTCGCCCAGATCGACAAATACAAAGCTCGCCGCATCAAAGCCCGCCTCGCCAATTACGGCACCTTCATTTCCCTTTTTTTAACACTCTCTATCTTCTCTGGTGGCATCACTCTCTCGACTCTCATGTCCCTCCTCCTCATGCTCCCCCTACCCCTCTACTTTGCGACCCAATCACTGCGCCTCGCCCGCAAATCCCGTGATATAAAAGCTCGGATGATCCACCTCAGGCAGACAATATCCGGACTCTCTCAACCCCAATTTTCTCTTAAGCAATTTATTTTTCAGCCCAACTTCGCTTTCCGCCTCTCCCTGTTCCTGTTTTTGATCACTCTCTTCACCACCTTTGCTCGCCTGCGAGCCCCCGAACCGAGTCCTGCCGTTAGCTATCATCTCGAATCTAGCTTCTAGCATCTTATGATCAAAATTTGGCTGTTATATAACCTCTGCCTCACCCTCCTAATTTTTGGCACCAGTCTCGGCTCAGCCCGTACTCTCACCAACTACCTCCTCCCCCTCCTCCTGCTCCCACTCCTTTATTATTTAGCCAAAGAACTGCTTCGCAAAAGTAAACGTCGCCATTTGACCGAACAATTTGCCTCCTCTCTCCCCCCACTAACATCTAACGTCTCTCGTCTAACACCTCCATCACCGCTCGAGGGCGAGGTCATGGATCCCTCAATCAGCGACGACAATCGCCGACTCTTCCTCAAGCTGATCGGCTCTACATCGCTCTCGGTCTTTTTTATGGCTGTCCTAGGCAAAAAATCCGCCAGCGCCGCCTTCTTTGGTTCTGTCCCCGGTCCTGGCACGGTGGCCATCAAAGACTCCTCCGGGGTCGCCATCGACCCTGCGGAGAAACAGCCGACCGACGGCTATACGATCACCGAAGTCGACGATTCCGACACGACATCTTACTATGGATTTGTGCATAAAACTGGTGCATGGTATATCACAAAAGAAGATTCTACTGGCTCTTATCGCTACGCCAAAGGCACCAGCAACTTTGCCACCAACTGGACCGGTCGGGCCCTCCTCTCCTACGGCTATTTTGACGCTGTCTTTTAAAAATGATCTAATTAAGCTTGTTATCCACTATATTATTATGATCAACTCAATTAAACCCTCGACTGACCAGCCCATCCTCGACCACTCCCACAATCACAGTAAATATCTCTTGGCC
>DALYDJ010000046.1:2849-6511 GCA_031973275.1 Candidatus Woesebacteria bacterium | reverse complement strand
GGCATCTGGACCACTGCTACCAACAACGGCTTTGGTTACAACTTAACGGGTGACGACGTCGCATCTGACTTTGTCTCCTCATCCTATTTCCGCCCTTTCCCCGATCTAAGCTCTGGCGAGACGCCAGCTACCATCATGACCACCTCAGCAGCCGGCAAAAATCGCCTCGCGACCGTAACCTACAAAGTCTCCCCTAGTGCTACCCAAGCTGCCGGTGATTACGCCACACAAATCGTCTATATCGCCACCCCTGTATATTAAAATCCTAAAAACTAATATCTAAACTCTAAACAAATATGAAGGTTATAAAAAACAAATTTACCCAACAATCATTCTTCAATCCTTTTTATAAATTGGGATTTGGAATTTATCTAGGATTTAGGATTTGGAATTTAGGATTCATCTCACCTGTTCAAGCCCAGTCCACGAGTCTGAGAATCTCTCCGCCCGTAGTCGAGATTATGCTGGCTCCAGGCAAAAAAATGACCCAGACTTTCACTCTCAAATCTAGTTCAAACGACTTATCAATCACTCCTACTCTCCACCTAGCCCGTCCCGACGGTGATACCGGCCATATCACGCTCGATCCTCATCAGGTAGCTCCTAGTTCCATTCCACTCATTTTTGCTCTTTCGGGCCCACCCGACTCCCCCACCCTCACCCTCGAATCGGCCTCGGTCGATGCCGCCCAAGATATTTATTTGGCATTAGTTTTTGAGACTCAGTCGCCTCCAGACTCGATCGAATCCAAGGGACAGACTACCTTGACGCCCAGTATTGCCGCCCTCATTCTCGTCACGTTGAATCCCTCAGGTGTCACTCCCATCAATCTCGACATCCTCGACTTTAATCTCCCCTTTATCCACGATTCCTGGTCTCCGCTCTCACTCTCTCCGCTCGCCCAGAACAAATCACCGATTATGATCAGACCGACCGGCCACTGGGTAATCTCTGGTCCGTCCGGTCGCGAGGTCTTTAAGCGTGACCTTTACCCCAACCTGATCCTCGGTGACTCATCCCGCAAAATATTTTTACTGGGCGAAGGATGCTCTGGTATCGAAGGCGCCAAATGCGACTCAGAGGTACCACTCACTTGGCAACCAAAGTGGTCCAATCTTGGTCCCCACCGCCTGACTCTCACCCTCAACACCCTGGGCGGTACCAAAATCACCCAAATCGAAAAAACTATTTGGGTCTTCCCTGTTCGTCAAACTATTCTTATTTTTGCCATAATTTTTCTGATTCTGGTACTAGTTTTCAATACCAGGCGTAATTTCCGTCAAAAATTACTTGACAGTCCACCAGAAAAGCAATAGATTAGATGATAGTATGAAATCTCTCGTCGGCTATAGCGTTGTCGTTCTCTGTCTTTTTGGCGCCCTCCTCCATCCCCATCAGTTAGAATCAGCCAACTTGACTAGTGTCAAAGATACGCTGCAATCATCACGCATGTCCGTCAATGCCCGGGTAGACTCGACAGGCACCTCCGTTGGCTCTAGTACTGTCACCTTAAAAACTTCTGCTAGCGCGCCCGCCAACACAATTAGTACTGCCCCCCTGCGCGCCGGCGACTCCCTCACGATTGGCACCGGCACCTACACCGTTTTGAGTATTTTGAGCGCCAGCCAGTTTACTGTCACTCCAGTTCTGGCATCGGGTGATGCCGACGACAACGACGCCATCTACCTCAAAGCCAAACCTCGCCACGTCATCACCTTTACTACCACCACCGCAGTCTCTGGTGGATTCTTCCAAATCCTCCTCCCTGCCGACACCACGACCCCCAACGACGGCAACCCCGACGACCAGGGCTACGACTTTAACACTTCCGTCGATGTCACAGCGACCGACGCCGGCGTTTACGACTTTGTGACCGGTGTTGCAACCGCCGCTGGAGCGACAGGTTGTACTAGCCCCGCCAACTACCACTGTTTCGAGGTTCACTATTCTGGCGCTGGTTCGATCGGTCAGGCTATTACCATCAATATCGGCAATACCAATGGGACCAACACTCCTATCGCTCCCGCAACCGGTACTGCCCACACCGAAGGGACCGCCGATACCTACCCTGTCCTAGTCAAAAACTTTGGCGCTGGTGCCAACCCCAACTCCGCCACTCCCGTCGACAGTAGCTCAGCTAGAGTCGCTCATATCGAAGGCGTCCGCGTCACCGCTACCGTCGATCCAACCATCAACTTGACCATTACCGGTATTGCTTCTGGCCAAACTCGCTGCGGCGTCTCCACCGACGTCACAACCACTGCCTTGGCCGTTCCTTTTGGCACCATGATCCTCAACACCTTCAAAAACTTGGCCCATCAACTGACCGTCAATACCAACGCTAGTTCGGGTTATGTCGTGACTGCCAGCGAAAATGATCAGCTGGGCAAAGATGGCGGCACCACTCCCTTTATCGCCGACAACCCCGGCAACAACACTCTCGCCTCCGAATCGGTCTCTGACGAATGGACCACCTCGACAGTCAATGGTTTCGGTTTCTCGATCCAAAACGTCGATGCCGCCACCGTACCTTTCCAGTACACGACCGCAACCGGCAACTGTACGGGCACCTTCTGTTCCCGCCAATTTGCCGATATTACGGGTGGTGAGACGGCCCAGACCATCATGTCCTCTACTACCGTCGCCAACGCCGAAGATGCTTACGTTTGTTATCGTTTGGGGGTCGGTGCCACCCAAGCTGCCGGTGACTACCAAAATCAAATTACCTACACCGCCACAGGAACATTTTAATGAAAAAAACTGCCCTAATCTATTTCCTAATTTCTATTACCTGTTTCCTAACATCTCCAACGAAAATCAGCGCTGCTGATGTTTCCCTGGTCGTCTCTCCCCCACGCATCGACCTCGAAGGCAAGCCGGGCGAAGTGTTACAAAAAATCGTCAAGGTCACCAACAATAGTAGCGAGGACACCCTGACTCTCACGGCTACTGTTTCTGATTTTATTGTCCAAGACGATCAAGGTACCCCCATCAAAGTCACTCAGACCAAATCTGGTCGGTATTTTGCTTCTCCCTGGTTCAGTCTAGAAAACTCTGAGATCGTCCTCAAACCCAAAGAGACCGCCGAACTGGTGGTCCTGATTAGTATCCCCTCTGACGCTTTGCCTGGTGGCCATTACGCCGGGATCTTCTTCGAACCCATCCAGCCCAAGGGTCTCTCCAAAACAGTCTCCTACACCTCGACTCAAGTCGGCTCCCTTTTTGGGATCACCATTGCCGGCGACCTCAAATACGACGCTCTCATCAAGGACTTCCGCCCTCTGACCAATGTTTTTGAGTTTGGCCCAGTCGATTTTCAAGCCACCGTCGAGAACCAATCAGACACCCACATCCGCCCGAACTCTAGTATCGTCATCCACGACATGATTGGTCGCAAGCTGGCCGACATCAAGCTGGATGAGCTCAATATTTTTCCCTTCACTTCTCGCACTCTGAGCGGTACCTGGGAGACCATCTGGGGATTCGGTCGCTACACTGCCACTCTCAATCTATCGTACGGTCCTGGACTAGTTGCCACTCGCTCCCTCTACTTCTGGATCATGCCTTATCGCTTGATTGCCACCATCCTGATCGTCCTGTTGGTAGTCCTAGTTATCTTCATTCTCGTCCGTCGCCATCTCAAACACCGCGAGGATCACCGT
>DALYDJ010000046.1:0-2839 GCA_031973275.1 Candidatus Woesebacteria bacterium | reverse complement strand
GACGAGATCGACGAACTCAAACGCAAGATCATCGAGCTAGAAAATCGCGGTCGTTAGTTTATACTTATTTCATGCCCAATTTTTATCCGAAATATTTCCTCCTTAGTTTGTTAGTTTGTTGTTGCATTAGCTTGTCATCACCTTCTCTTGCCCTTGCCAATACCGATCCCCAGTCCTCGACTCCCTCCGCGACTGCGACCGTCCCCCAAACACAGGCCACCGACGTCGACACAGTCGCACCCACGATCCCAATTCTCATTCGCCCTATAGACGGCTGGGCGACCGCCGATCCGCACCCAGAATTCGTTTGGCGCCGTAGTACCGACCCCAATGGCAACTCGCTCACCTACACTCTTTACTTAAACGGAGTTGCCAGCTACTTGGGCATCTCCAACATCGGTAACTCGACCTCAGCTAGTTTTACTGCCGTCATCGAAGATCAGGAGGTCAAGCTACTCCCAGTCGAGGCGCTCGCAGACGGCGAGTATTCTTGGTACGTTACCGCCTCAGACATCTCCGGCAATGCCTCTCATTCAACCACCTGGAACTTTACGATCGATACCCACCCTCCACTCCTGACTTTAACGGATCTCGACATTCATCACGACCTGACCCTTGATTCTGATCATCCGGAGGAGTTTGTAGATCTCCAGTTCGAGCTCAGTGGCCCCAAAGATATCTATTTTACTTTCCTTACCGAGGCTGGCTCTACTCTCGTCCTCCAATTTTTGGACTCAGACAACCAACTGGTTTTCCAGTCTAGCTCTCCTGTTGGAGCCTCAGGTAGAGTCTACCCCTACCAGCATCTATCGCTCGGTCGCTACTCTGTCATAGCTAGCGTAGTCGACAGAGCGCAAAACACGGTCGCCCTCCCTGGTTTTACCCTCAATATTACGCAAGCTCAAATCACGGTTCCCATCCCCAATCTCCCAGGTCTACCAGGATTGCCGGACTCTCTCAATCTGCCCTACACTCCCCTTAACCTCCCCACCTTGCCGGCCACCATCTCCCTCGTTACTACTCGACCTATCATGGCGATTATCATTATGTCTTTGCTAGCAATCGTTATACTCTATTTGCTAATTATCCTCTGGAAGAGTCGTTATAATATTATTTTCCTGGATAATCAGCTCCAACCACTTACGAACACAATAGTTTATCACTCGCTCCCGACCACGAGCAGGAGCAGCTCACATATTTTAGTCACAACTCGCGATCCACTCTCCTTTAGCTTGACTACCAAAGATCATGGTAGACTCTATATCCCCCACTTAACGCGCTACTCTACTCTCACCGTTCGCAGTCAGACTGCCACCTATGTCCTCTCTTTGAGCGCCAAGCGCCGACTCTACACTCTCATTCTAGGCTAACAACTACACTACGACGGACCATCAAGCGGCAAAAAACGCGACTCGTAGCCGGCAAGTATTTTGCCCGTGAGGGAGTAAGTAACGGACACTAAAATCTCAGATTGGAGACTAATTTATACTTTCAATCTGCATGCTAACGAGTGAAAATATCCCCGCAATCATCTGCGTTAATCATTTCTCTATCCAGGCATTGACAGTGTACTGTATTTATTATTATAGTGGAGTTGTAAGTATAACTACGTATAACCACAAGGCATAAGCCTGCCAAGCCATATGTACTCTGCCTTCAAACAATATCTCTCTACTCTCCAGTTAGGCGCCGTTTCACGCAAGCTATACCTGTCGGATGTTAATCGCTTTTTTGCATGGCTATCCACCAGGCTCCAGACTGATCAGTCTCTCCTCTCCCTATCTGATCTCAGCTCTGCCCAGGTCTATCTCGATTACCTCTCCTTTTTGCGCTCCAATGCCATCGCGCCCTCCATGCTCAAACGCACTCTCGCCTCCCTCAAACAGCTTGGATCCTTCCTTTCGCTGACCTACTCAGTAACTAGCCCCACCCAGAGTCTCTCCCCGCTATCGACTTTATCCACCGCCGTTGAGGCCAGTGAGTCGCAAACCAAATATATCAATCACTTCACTAACTATCTCAATAGCGAACACCTCTCTCCTTTGACTGTTAAGTCCTATAAATCGGACTTAGGTAGGTACCTAGAGTGGGGATCCACTCACCTACCTAGCAATCACATTTCACAACTGCTAACAGATAAAAACATTGAATTGTACTTGAATTACCTAGCTGATTCAAACACTAGCTTACCATCCACCATTGACCGCAAATCCAAGTCAATTGCTCGTTTCAAAGCTTGGTACTCATCCAACTATGATTTGACCTCCTTACCCGATAGTCGTTCGACGAGCGTTGCTCAACCAAGTACGACCCAACAGGTCCTTTCTCCCTTACCTACCGCCCCATCGCCAATTCTGTCACCAGACAAGGGTTTATTTTTCGTGAAAAATTTTAATTACCGCACGTTCGCTACCATGGCGGTCTTGCTCCTCTTTACTTCTACGCTCGCCATTTTTGGTTATCGCCAGTTTTCCAAAGATGTCCGGCTCACCTCGGCTTATCCCTCTACCCCTGTCACCCCCAATCGTCAGCTATCCTTCCAGGCCAGACTCGAAGATAGCGCCGGTACTCCCATTACTTCGGCTACCAATCTAACCTTCAAACTCTTCGACGCCGCCAGTTCCGGCACTCAGCTATATAGTAGTGGGGTCTGTAGTCTGACTCCCGATAGCGACGGCGTTTTCTCTACTCAGATCGGCAGTACTTGTGGCTCAGCCATTGCTTCATCCGTCTTCACCGAGAACGCCAATGTTTGGCTCGAAGTCACGGTTGCCTCAGAAACCCTCTCCCCTCGCCAAGCCATTGCTTCAGTTGCCTATGCCCTCAATTCTGAGACTCT
>DALYDJ010000045.1:0-6690 GCA_031973275.1 Candidatus Woesebacteria bacterium | reverse complement strand
GGAGCTCCCCTACTATACCTCTCAATCTTGCCAGAACTAGTCAACAACCAAATATCTCCCACGACTTTCATATCAACTACCCTGGTCAGATCTGGCGTTATCCCAGCAGCCAGCCAGCGTCGCCTTGATCCATACCCCTCGCTTAGGACTGGGTACTTCCATATTTCACTCTGCTCCAGATCAAAGATATAAATATTCCCGGCAAAACTCTCAATAATTTGTGGATCTTTCCAGAATTCATCTGCCTCGATCACCTGCTTACTCTCGGGCTTTTTCCAGCTCCGCTCTACGACCCCCTTCTCCCCGAGCTCATAGACCTTGGTCTCTCCGAGCGTAATATCTCTCACTTCGCTATCTTTGTTTAGTTCCATTATCTGTCTCGATCTATCACTCAAATTCATCATTACCAACTTGCTGTTCTTGTCATCTACAAACACCAAGCTCCCCTTGCCATCACTCTTCATCTTTTGTGCAGAAAGCCCTTCAGATAGGATCGGCAGTTCGACAACCGTATTCAGTTGGATCTCACTTTTTTTAAATGCTCTCTCTTCTGCACTCTCTAGGCTCACGAGTAGAGCCCTCGCCCTTGTTTTATATTCTGCCTTCACATCAGCATTTAAATAAGCCTCTATTTCGCTCCTAGCCTGAGCAAGTAATGACTTTGCCCTCTCTGGATTCAAATCGCCCACCGTCACCGTCTCAGCCATTTTTGACTCGATACTCAGGTTGAGAGCGTTAAACTGATTCTCTCCTACCATTCTCGCCTTTCTGACCGCCCCCACTCCGATCATTATCACCAAAAGCGCTAGGATCACTCCACCCACCCACAAATTCATTTTTCTTGGCCCATCATAGTTAGGTAGTCTTATTTTGGGCCACTCTATTTGCTTTTTATCGCTCTCCACTTCCCCTACAATCGCTGCCATCCCACCCGTTTCTGCTTGCATATGCATTAGTGGCGTCAGTAGTTCTGCTGGTTTATCTTTTTCTGTCACAATTTCTTTAAATTTTGATAGTTCCACCCCAGAGGTAAAAGACTTTGTACACAACACAACCACATCACCCTCTACCAGTTGCCCCGTTATATCCTTCTCCAACCTAGCCAATTGTCCATTCCTAGCCAAATAACTCTCCACCTCCCCTTTACTCACTATCTTGAGCTCAGAACCATTAATTATCCCAAGCATCACGTCTAGTCGGACTCCTTCTGCAATCTCCCCATCTATCGACTCAAAAAAAGTGAGCCCTTTCCGCTCAATTTCCAGCAGTATCGTAGCCCCCATGCTAGGCAAATCAATTAGTGAACTACTCTCTTCGCAGCTCAGCCGAACTACTATCAGCATTTGCCTTCCATCTGTTTGCGAAAGCGTTTGAGCTTGCGACCAATTGTTACTATCGCTTGACCCTACTATATTTGTCGAAGTAAAACTAACCATACCTACAGTATAAACACTGCGAGCAATAACACCACTAGTGCAAATACAAAATTAAGGACCCCCAATATACGGATAAAAAAATCATCCTTCATCGTCACGGCCTTGGTCATTGCCCCAACTTGCCTCATCATCAACAATGCAAAGACCGCATAAACTCCCAGCAGTGTAACCAACAAAAACTTTACCACCCCGAGCATCGTAATTCCCGTTATTATCTCTAGCATTATTTGACTCTCCCCTCAATTTTTTCTTGCTCTTCGAGGTCGATCATTTGATTAATAATCTTCCCCACTCGATCTGGGTTTGGCACATACATAAACTCAAACTGTGACACTTCTGCCGCAGTCTGGATAAAGACACTCCCATATCCGAAAAAGGTCTCAAAAGACCCGGATGACTGAATGTTTACATCCTGAATCTCTTCTATTTTTGCGGTCGAAATCTTGCGGAAAAATATGTTCTGAAAATCGACATCTACCACTCGCTCATCCGTTAATATGTATATATTAAAAAACCATCCCATGAATTTGGCGAGCGAAAAACCAAACACAAACATATACCACCCACTACTCACGACGAACTGGAAATTGGCAGGTAGCGCGGCAAAAGGTGGAAAGAAAATAAAAACCGACGGCAATGTCAGCATCAAAATCGCTATCGCTATCCAGGGCAAGTTCACGATCGGATGTTGCCTTAAAAATAGGACAACCTGCTCGTCGTCATCTTGAGTTTCAAAACAAACTTTAGTGGGAAACGACGAAAAACTGGTTAACAAATTATCATTCCCTGTTTTCCCTACCATTTTCCGTAGTGCCGCCACCGACAAGCTCTCCTTAACCTGCTCAACCACCTTCACCACCTTGTCCTTCGCACTATATATCTCGCCCATACTCAAATTTTAGCATAATCTTACCTAGATTATTTTTTTTCAATATTAAAAAGTCCAGATTTGAGTGATATTCTCCCCGGTGCACGTAGGTTAAAAGCTTTCTTAAAATCTGCCCCCGACATAGTTGTTGGTCCTTTGTTAGTCTGAAAAGTCACATTTGCCGTCACCCCGTTGTTGGCGTATGTCACACTCACTCCACTTACTCCCGTAAAACCACCTATCCCAAGCAGATCACCTTTTGAATACGGGTTCCCTCCCCAACACGACGATTCTGGCGTCACCCTCGAAGCATCCCCTCCCCCATTAAAAAGAACGTACCAGGCATTTAAAATATCTGCCATTTCTTCTGAGTTCAGCCATGGATGATTTCGTCCACAAGCATCACCCGTTCTAGTCTTGTACCAAGCTTTATAAAACCACGGACTCCCTGCTGTTTTTTCGTATGCCTGAGCAGTCCACCCACTTTGACCAGAAGCAGTATCCCAAAAACCCGGTGTACTATATCCGTTTGCACTATAGGAGAGCTGATATCCTCCCGAGGTAGATGCGTACCACGTCGAAAAAGGTGCTCCATTAGCGTAGACAACTTTTCCTCTTGTTGCGTTCACTGCCTCTTCCCACTTACCCCCTTTGGGTTGAGGTTTAAATACTTGGCAAGCTTCGGTAGCACATATAGACCCACCTCGCGCTAGTGCATAGCTCCTCGCCGCAATCGCCTGAGCTTTCAGGGCTTCCATCCCCCCATCATCCCCCCACGACCCCGGCATCTCGTAAATCCTCTTTGCATAATCTTCTAGACTAAAGCTTCCGTACCCATCGACCTTTATCTGGACATCGGGATTATGGTCTCTGATCTCGATTCCAGAACCGTAATATGCCTTTAAAATGGTTTCGTAACTCTGGCCAGCTTTGGCCCTACCATAGGCGCCGTATTGACTCATGCCTTTGAAATGTGGCGCACCAAAACTAAAGATCGCGAATGCCGGGCTAAACCCCGGATTGTAATCAGGTCGAGAGGCCGGATCATCTGCTAGGGGGACGTCACCCACGGTAGTCTGAAAAGTTCCCGATTTTTCCGACAAAATCGATTGTTGCTTGGCCGTCAAAGTTGCTATTTTGCCAGACAGTTCTGCTTGCCACTTTTTTGCCCCAGCAATTTCTTTTTCAAAAAATGCTTTTTGCGTATCCAACTTCTTCTGGAGGCCTAGCAATCTAGCTCGATCTGATTCGATAACTTTTTTATCGCTTTCTAGTTTTAGAATATCGCTTGTAATCGAGACTATCAGGTTTTTGTCTTCATCCCTTGCAGCGGACTTATAAGCCAGACCCCTTGTCAACTCGCCGGCCGACGGCGAAGCCGCAAATACTAGTAGGGGTGAATATTGACTATTCTTCTTGTACAAATCCCTAACTTTGGCTGCCAATATGGTGTATTGAGATTTAATCTTTCTATCCCTCTCCTCGATACTATTTTCTAGTTCCTTAATTCTAATTCCTGATTGGCTTATCTGGGCTTGGATTCCGCTCACTTGCTTACTCAGTTTGGCTACATCGGATTCGAGTGGAGTTGTAGCTTTAACCGACGCCTCCATTTGTTGCTGTAATTCGCCTATTTGTTTCTCTATCTCTTCCAAGCTCTCGGCCCTTACTGTCTGGTGTGTTACAATTATGCCTATCAAACACAGCACAACTAAACCGCTATGAAAAAGTTTTTTCCAGATTCGAGACATGTTTCCATCCTAACACAAGTTATTATTTTCCTGTCTCCTATCTCCTATCTCCTCTCTCCTAAACTCGCCCTCGCTTTTGATCCAACCGGCACTTGCGGTGATCAGGCCATAGATACTGCCCTCGGTTGCATGCCAGTCAGCACTAGCGGGTTTACTTCCGCGCTCCTTACTTTTCTCGCTGGCACCGCCGGTGCTATTGCCCTCGTCATCATGCTAGCCGCCACTATCCAGATCATGACTGGTGGTGACAACGCCGAGCAAGTCAAAAAAGGCAAAGAGCTATTCACTGGAGCGATCACCGGTCTCCTATTTATTATTTTCTCCGTCACTCTTCTCAAAATTGTTGCAGGTGATATCATTCAATTGCCTGGCTTTTAAATACAAGAAGTTTGATTAACGGGAAACAAACAATATGGCAGATTTCCAATTTGATTATACAAATTACAACAATGCCATCGGCATAAAAAGTGGCAACGATTCTATCGGTGGGATCATCAACAACTTTTTGCCCACCATTCTGACTCTTGCTGGCCTTATCCTGTTTGGGATGCTGGTCATGGGTGGTTTTACCATGCTAGCTGGTGCCGCCGACAAAGAGTCTCAAGAAAAAGGTAAAAAAATGATCACTAGTTCACTCACTGGCTTTTTTGTCATTTTCCTCGCCTACTGGATCGCCCAGATCCTCCAGGTGATATTCAAGGTCAACATCCTCAGTTAAATTCAGTCTCCTATAAAGAGTGCGAGCGTTGGGTGGAGACGTATTTTACAGTCAAAAAATATTACGCAGGCGGGAGCCGAGTTAGAGGGCAATTTTGCACCAGCAAAATATGACCGCTTTTTTGCGTAAAATGCGGCGAACCCAAAAACGAGCAGAACTCTACTTCCCAAACCTTCTCGCCCTCCCCTGATACTCCTCAATCGCCTCCACCAACTTATCTGGTGTGAAATCAGGAAATAGTGTGTCGGTAAAATATAGTTCACTATACGCCGCTTGCCACATGAGGAATCCCGATAATCTCTGCTCCCCACCTGTCCTGATCACCAAGTCTGGATCCGGCATTCCTGCCGTATCTAAGCTAGCTAAAATATCTGACTCACTGACCTGCTGATTTGCCGATTTACTGACTAGCCGATTTACTGTCCTTACTATTTCATCTCTTCCCCCATAATTAAGTGCAAAAGTCACCGTAATTTTGTCGTTTTTCTCGCTCGCTACCATCGCTTTCTTCATTCCGTCCTGGATATCAGGAGAAAACTTGCTCATGTCTCCGATCATTTTTAGTTTTGCGCCCTTCTCGATAAATTTTTGTACTTTAGTCATCAGGGCTTTCCGGAAAAGTTGCATGATCCCAGATACTTCATCCTCAGATCTCCCCCAGTTCTCGGTGCTAAACGCCCACAGAGTCAGATACTTGATCCCTAGCTCGCCCGCCCTCTCAATAAGTTGCTCTACTACACTATCTACCGCAAAAGCGTGTCCCGCCACAGCTGCGAGTCCCCGCTTCTTCGCCCACCGTCTATTCCCATCCATTATTATCGCCACGTGCGCTGGTATTTTTGTTTTGTCTATCATATTTATTTAAAATAAATGGATTTTTTGCTCAGTCGGTTTCTCGCCAATTTTTGCATTTATTGTATTTATTACCAAAGACAATTTACTAAGTCTCTCTCTCACTGGAGCTTCAAACTCAGGCAAAGTTAAGCCGTGGACATTAATCCCGTATTTATCGTGAAATAGGCTTTAATTCCATCTCTCCTCATGGCCTGAACTGCCAACATCACCTCAACACTCCCAGGATACCAAGCAATCATAGATGGTTTGCTAGTGAGTAAAATACTATGAAATTCTAGGGCTTCTGATTCAACCAAATTACCTAATTTATCAAAATCTTTTTCTTTTATAGCCAACCTAACACTTTCAATCTTATCTTTAATGTGTTCTAATCGAACTTTATAAAATGGACTTGTCCCAGCAGTTGCATGACCAGCGGTTGAAGATATCAATTTTTTACCTTCATCAACCACAGCCACTACGTCTCTCACATCAAAATAATCTTTAGGGAATATTGTCTCTGAATATGAAGTCTCAGATGTTTCGCCATCCTTCCATTCAACTATCCCACCACAAACACACCGACATGCCGTTCCCGAACCTTGTCTGGCAAGAATAGATGTTTCTTTTTCATTTAGATTCAGCCCTATTGCCTTAGTGGCAGCAATAGTAACAGCAGCAAATCCAGATCCAGACAATCCTGTCCCTTTTGGAAAAGTATTATTCGACACAACTTTTGCAAATACTTCTTTACCCGCCAGTTTTCTAATTCTGTCTAAATGCTTGGCAACGCGCCCTGCTTCTCCCTCTTCACTCTCTCCTTGGATAATCACTTCATCTTGAGTCAATTTTTCATCAAACTCTACCGTTGTTACAGTGTCGAGCCCAGACAAAATCATTGAAATACTTCCGTTTTCCGGTAGACGTAAAATCTCATCCTTCTTCCCCCAATACTTAATCAGCGCAATATCTGAAGATGCTTTTACCGTTATTTTTTGCATATATACTCTCCTTCAAATTAAATTTAGATATTCTAAACACGCTTTTGCGCCTGGTGTAAGTTTATCACTGATCTCACCCACG
>DALYDJ010000044.1:3601-6695 GCA_031973275.1 Candidatus Woesebacteria bacterium | reverse complement strand
GCTCGATATTCGCGGATAAATTGCGCAGGCGCTCGTCAAAACGCTCATAGCCCCGGTCGATGAGCTCGATATTGTCGATCACAGACTCACCTCTCCCCATAATAGCGGCCATGACGAGAGTGGCACCGCCGCGTAAATCTGGGACGGTAAGTTTGCGACCTACAAAATCGGTTGGGCCGACAATCTTGACTGCGTGGGGATAGCTCGTAGTCTCTGGATACTTGAAATCGTAAAACTCGACTGGATTTTGGGGTTTGGGATCAAAGTATGTAATATTGGCTCCCATCTCGACTAGCTGATTGGTAAAGGCAAGACGATGCTGAGTGACGGCCTCGATGACGGTCGAGGTACCCTCGGCTTGGGTCATCATGGTGGTCCAGAGCGGTTGCCAATCAGTCATAAAGCCTGGCTCAGGAGAAGTAGTAATATCTGTGGCTTTGAGTGGCTGGTCATACCAAAAACGAATTCCATAATCGGCTATTTCGTATCTGCCACCAATCTCATCGAGCTTGGCGAGGAAAGAGCGGAGATGGTTGGGATTGGCTCCCTCGATAATGACATCCCCTTTGCTCGCGATCGCCATAGTGGCGTAAGAAACAGCTTCGTTACGGTCACTCATGACATAGTGAGTGGCACCATGGAGCTTGGAGACGCCGTCGATTATGATGCTATCCCCCTCTCTCTTGACCTGGGCACCCATTTTGTTGAAAAAATTAATCAAGTCATCAATCTCTGGCTCGAGACCAGCGTTTTCGATAATAGTTTGGCCTTTGGCAAGTACGGCCGCGATAATAAGAGCTTCGGTGCCGGTATGTGATTTTTTTTCAAATCGATAAGTAGCACCATGGAGTCCACCTTCTGCTTCCATCTCGATGCCGAGATCTGTCATTTTGACGGTTGCACCCATGGCCTTGAACCCTTCGAGATGTCTCTCGATGGGACGATCACCCAGAGCACACCCACCAGGCAGTGGGATGATGGCACGACCTTTTTTGTTGAGCAGTAAGCCAGCAAAGAGGGTGGCCGCCCGCGTTTTTTCACCGGTGAAATGAGGGATCGTATCGGTAGATAATCCATTGCCTAGGATGTAAACAGTGTTGTCACCTGGTCGGCTACACTTGACGCCGATGGCTTCTAAAGTCTTATATGTCACATCGACGTCGCCGATTTTGCTCATGTTGAGCAAACGAGATTCTCCCTGGCCACAGGCGGCGGCAATCATGAGTTTAAAGCTAGCGTTTTTGGCCCCGCCTAGCCTGACTGCGCCGATAAGGGGGGTACCACCCTGGATGTGAAAGCTTGTCATAGTTGAGATTGTAGCTGAGAAAGCTAGTTTTGACCAATAATGATCACTTCCTCTTGTAAATCGACGCCAAATTTCTCCTTGATCTTTGATTTGATTAGGGCCACTAAATCGAGCACATCTTTTGAGGTAGCGGTGCCGTCGTTGACGATAAAATTGGCGTGTATGTCAGAGACAAAGGCTCCACCCACACGCAATCCCTTGAGACCGGCTTTGTCCAACAAGTAACCAACCGATTGAGTTGTGTCTGGAGTCCCGATGCGCATCGCGTCGGCCAGAGGAATGTTTTTGAAAATACAGCCAGAACTGGGAGCCCCAAGTGGTTGGGTCGAAGCTCTCCTCTTGACAGCAGCGTTGGATATTTCCCAGAGCGCATCCTTGTCGCCACGATTAAGCTGAAAAGTGGCGGATAGAACAATTTCTTTGGTCTTGTGAAAAATAGAATAATCGTAATCAAATTTGAGTTCTTTTTGTCCATATTTTTTGATCTTTCCATCGAGATCAAGTACGTCTACTTCGAGAATGTGGTCGCCGAATAATTTGTCTAAGTGGTGCGAGTTGTTGTAAACAGCTCCGCCGACAGTCCCAGGAAGTCCGAGCATATCTTCGAGACCAGAGAGCCCCTGGTCGAGGGTATAACGAATGAGGAGGTTGGCTGGAACACCAGAATCGGACTGGACAATAGCTTCTTTTAGATCAAGTTGTCTGCCTGGCTTGTTTGTTGCGCCTTTGGTCATCTGACCGGCGAAGCCTTTGAGGATGATTTGAGTTGATTTGTTTTTGATGACCAAACCACGAAAACCAGCGTCGGTGACGAGGATATTTGACCCTCCCCCAATTACAAGGTACGGAACCTTGTAAAGAATAGCCGACTGCACAGCGTTTGCGAGCTCATCCACGGTTTTGGCTTCGTAGAGGAGATCGGCTGGTCCACCTAGTTTAAAGTAGGTGTGCTTGGCTAGGGATTCGTCCTTTTTGAGGCGATCGGAACCAAGTGATTGAATAATAAAAGTGTAGTTCATAGGTTCCTTTAAGGTCAGACCTTCCCTCCTGTTTGATTATGGCCCTGGTTGGGCACTTCCTTCAAGGTCTGACCTTTTGGGGCCAAATCGCAGAAACTGCTCATGTAGTTTGTAAACAAACCCAGCACCCATAGTGAGGATGAGATCGCCAGGCTGAGACAGTGACCAAACCTTTTCCGCGGCATCTTCCCAGGTGAGTGCAATGGCTCCTGGGATCAGGGCGGCAAAGGACTCGGTAGTGACGGTGTGGTGAGTCCCCTTTTCCCGGGCAGACTCAAAAATGGGCATAATAAATGACAGATCGGCAGTAGCAATGGCAGCCGCAAATTCTTGAAGTAGCGCTTCGGTCCGACTATAAGTATGAGACTCAAAGACCAAGAGGATGCGATGGTCTCTAAAATGCTCTTTGAATGATTTGACAGTCAACTCGATCTCGCGAGGGTGGTGGCCGTAGTCGTCGTAGAGAAGTCGTCCCTCGACCTCACCATGGCTCTCCTGCCGACGACCTGCACCCCTGTATGCTTTGATAGCAGACAATGCCTCGCTCTCAGTTAAACCCGATTCGATGCCAGCGAGAACAGCAGCCAGGGCGTCGAGCTTGTTTTGCTCGCCAAAGACAGACAATTCAAGTTTGGCGTAGAGCGGGTGATCTGATCCGTATTGTATCACTTTGATCTCCTTCAAGGACGGACCTTGCAGGGTGAGGATTTGGGCGGTGAGAGGGTCGGCGGGATTACAGATCCAGGTACCGCCAGGAGGAATGGAGGCA
>DALYDJ010000044.1:1713-3591 GCA_031973275.1 Candidatus Woesebacteria bacterium | reverse complement strand
TTAATTCCAATGTCTGAGAGAGCTTGGGCGAGGTACTCTATAATCCGCACAGTAAGTGGATCTTCGTCGTTGGCTATCCATGTACCCCCTTCAGGTAGGTTAATAATAAGATTCATGAACGCCTTGGCTGTTGCCTCTTCGTCAGGGTAGATATCTGGGTGGTCGTGGATGATGTTGGTTGTGATAAGAATTTGAGGATTGAGAAGATCGAATTTGGGGCGATGATCTGTTTTGCTGATCGCGTATTCGTCGGCTTCGACCACAAAGTAGGGATCAGATCCGGCATGACCAGGAGCAGTTAACCCCGCAATACTGCCCGTCCCGACATAGTAGCCAACATCACGACTCGAATCATGGAACATGGTAGCCAACATGGCAGTCGTTGTAGTTTTGCCCCCAACTCCCGCCACAGCGATGATTTTTTTGTCTGCTACAAACTCGGCAAGAGCTTCGGCGAGGGTGTGTGAGGTGATGTCTGTTACAGGCTTGGGGTAGGCAGTAGAATAAACAATTAGATCAACCGCAGGGATCGGCTCCGAAAAAGGTTGAATTTGAATGTGTCTTTTTGAGAGAACTTCATCGGTAATAAATGACTCGTCTGTGTCGGAACCAGAAATTTGCCAGCCCGAATCTTGCATTGCGAGTGAGAGAGCTGTCATCCCTACCCCTTTGATCCCGATAAAAAAAGCTGATTTGGTCATATGCTTATCAAGTTTACCCTAGTTGAGCAGTTTAAGGAGCTCACTCGCAAGTAATGATGGATCATGCCTGACCATACTCCGAACCAGTGTATCACCTTTGACTAATTGCGGTCTGTGGCTAGCGCGCAAACGAGCGCGGATTACTTCTGCTTTATGCCAGGATTTACCAAGATCATCCTCAACTGGCGCTGATCCCTCTTCGGCGTATTTCTTGAGGATATTGGGCGAGGCTGAAGTCTCGATATTGACTAGAATATGATCGAGCCGATCGGACTTTAAATATTGTCCGAGGTCAGTCAAAAAATCGCTCGCTTTGTATCCAAATGTCTCTCCTGGCCTACTCATGAGATTCATGACAAAGATAACCTTGGCCATGCTATCTTCGATAGCTTTGCTTACCCCAGAGACCACGAGATCGGCAATGGTGTTGGTATAGAGATCGCCGGGACCTAAAACAATCATGTCGGCAGTCAAAATGGCTTTTTTGGCGTCGTCGTCGATTTTGATTTTGGGGATCGTGCGCAAATTGATGATCCGCTGCTTGGCCACTTTGGGGCTACTCATATCGATATAGTGCTCCCCGAGCACTTCCGTCCCATCCTGATAGGTGGCAACAAGTGAAGTGTTCTCGTAGCTGACGGGCAAAACTCTTCCGCGCACACCCAAGAGTTCACAAGTCTGAGTGATTGCATCTTTTTGTGAGCCCACAATATCGGCAACAGCTGCCATGAATAAATTGCCAAAGGTCATGCCGGAGATGCCGGTCCCCTGGTAAAAACGATATTCAAATAGGCGACGCAGGAGTGTAGCGTCTTGGGACAGTGCCACAATACTTTGGCGGATCCCACTGGTAGGCAAGAGTCCAAACTCGTCGCGAAGAACTTTGTTGCTACCACCGTCGTCGGCCATGGTGACAATAGCGGTGATATCTAATTCGGGATAATTTTTGAGACCAGTGAGCAAAGTAAAAGTGCCTGTTCCCCCACCGATGACAACAATTTTTTTATTTTGACCTTGCATCAAGGAGAATTCTAGAGCGAAATGGGCTAAAATGCTAGACATGGCATTGCAAATGGAAAGAGTAGTCCCAAAAGGTAGATTGCTCGATACACAAGTATTAGAGCTAAGCCTACCTGACCAGTGGAAAGATTTTGATTTTGGTCGAGAAGGTCAGCAT
>DALYDJ010000044.1:0-1602 GCA_031973275.1 Candidatus Woesebacteria bacterium | reverse complement strand
ACTCCTGATGATCAAGTTGGATGGACAGCTCAGAATGCTCAATATAGTGTTGAGCTAGAAAGAATAGCAGCAACTTTACCTGAACTGGGCCACGAAGATAAAATTTTATATACTTTACAATCGAGCGGAATGGGTACTGGCTTGTTGGCGATGCCAGCACAGCATGAACAATTATTGATTTTACGAGATGACCCTAGAGACCGTGAAGAACTGGAGCGAGAAGCTAAAACTACTGTAGTCAGTTTTGCGGTTGGGAAATGCCGATGGGCAGAGCAGTATGCTTACACCAGGGGGATGATCCCGGGCCTAAATCCTCCAAACGCACTACTAATTGCTGGCATAACACATACTACTGATAATAAACTGGCTCTGGGGGAGAGGAGATCAGAATACTCCCCTGGCTTAGGTCTTTTTGGAGGTACTTATAACAACGAAGCAATCGGATCAAGACGGGACTCTCCATTCCCAAGCGAGGTACAAAGAGATGAAAATATAACTGAGACTGGCGCACCTGATGACTCACTTAGCATAACAATGGCTGGCCTCATATACGATTGTTATGTAACTCCTTCTGGTGTAAAGGTAGTCAGACCTGTAATTTTATCTGACGTTTGGTTTGATGGAACATCTCCTCAACTCACAAGGTATTTTGAAAATAATCCTCAAGCTCAAAAAGAACATAGCAACATTGTATATGTAGATGAGACATATGATGGAATCATGAAATTCTTGCGACTAAAAAAACCTAGCGATCTAGTTCAGCCTGCTCATGCTGGATTGGCTGTTTCTCTAAGGCGAACCATAGGCATTAACACAATATAATTTATTGCTTCATTTTGATTTTGGCACGAGCGAAATCGGAACGATTGTTTACCCCGTGCCAAATGGAATCATCTTTCACAAAAAAGGCATCGACCTTTTTGCCGTGCTTTAGGGCAATTTCGATCATGTCGGTTAGGTAATATTCGCCAGAAACGGAGTTTTTTTGAATTTCGCCTATATAGTTGACCAAGAAATCACGATCGAAACAATAGAAGCCGGTATTGATCTCCTGGATTTTGCGTTCCTCGTCGGTCGCATTTTTTTCTTCGACAATACTGACTATCTTGCCATTACTATCGCGGACGATGCGACCCAGACCGCTTGGGTCGTCTTTGTGGATCGTTAAAAATAAGACATCGCATTTGGTCTCAACCTTTCTCTCAATCATTTGTTTGAATAGTTCTGGAGGATAAAATGCAGAGTCATCACCATAGACAGTAAGTACTGTCTTTATCTCACTACCTAGTAGGGGAATGGCATATTTTGGGGCATCCCCTGTACCCAACTGCTCTGTTTGGATAGCATAGGAAACCTTGGAGCCTAGGGCAGATCGTACAGAGTCGGCTTGGTAGCCTACAACCGCGATAATCTGGGAAACACCGGCTTCCATCATATGCTTGACGGTATGGGCAATCATTGGCTCTCCGCCCAGCTTGAATGCGACTTTGTTTTTGCTTTTAGCTTTCATCCTGGATCCACGACCGGCTGCGAGAATGATAGCGGCAGTTTGAGTTAAATGGTTAATCATAAATTCTCCAATACTCTGCCTGCGCAGGCAGG
>DALYDJ010000043.1:0-6725 GCA_031973275.1 Candidatus Woesebacteria bacterium | reverse complement strand
CTGCAACGACTGCGTTAACTTCGGCTACGCTGGTTTGTACTTGTGGTGCTGAGTCGGGTGTTGTCATATGTCACTTATGATACATATAGCTAGAACTAGGTGCTTGACTCGCTATCTGACTTGCAAACGTCAGATTAAGTAGTATACTATGGGTCATGGCTAAACGATATACTCAAGTACCAATCAGCTACCTGGAGCAGATATTTGAGCAGTGGAGAAGTGCTTATAATCGAGGTGAATTGGTAAATGTCTTCTTTATCCCTAAGGGAGACATATTGTTTCGTGCGATGCAGTTTATAGACTGGGTGTCCGATAGATACGGCGATAAAGTAAAACTCGTCAATTTTGAGACGGAGTTGGTTTTCAACCAAGAAAATCTTCGTGAAGCTCTAGCAAATTCTAAAGATGAAAAGATGCTCTTGTTAGCTAGACGAGAGTTTTTGCAGCCAGATGCAGGACCGAAGGTCGCGGTTTTAGACGAGTGGTACGCCAGAGAGGGAAAGGGTGCGTTGGTGTTTCACGAGGGATTTCCTGTGGAGTTCAAAAAATATGCGCCTACTATGGCTATGGCGCATAAAATATTTGTACATAAAATATATCCAAAACATGTGATTAGAGAGTATATATCGAGTACCGCGATACTACTTGGGGTTACTTTGACGACTGAGAGTAAAGAATTGATAGCGGATTATTGTGGGGGCATACCATGGCTAATAAATGATGTGCTGCGGAGACTTGGTGAGGATAATATCTTTACGGACGATACTTTTTTGTGGAAGGTTGACCAGATAGTAAGAGCAATCCCGAATATAGGTGGGATTGAAACGGACCTACTCGAGTTTGAGCTGAAAGACGCGAAGGGTAATTGGATACCTGCATTGGCGCATGCGATAGAAAAAATAAGCAAGTCAGAGATGGTGATCAACGAGAGCGAAATAATATGGAAATCACGGGACTACACTTATATTTTTTCTCCGGGTGAGCGGAGAATAATGAATACACTTTACGTGAGTGAGGGGGTGTCAACTAGAGAACGACTGGGTGAACTTTTCTGGCAGGATAGGGTAAATGATGAATATAGTGACTGGGCACTTGATGCGATCGTTAGTCGACTGAGGAAAAAGTTAGTTAAGGTAGGGTTGCCGATCAAGATAGTTACTCGGCGAGGTAGTGGGTACTCGTTGAGTAGATAATCTGACGTGGCAATGTCAGATAACTCGTCAAGCAACTATTTTTCTTTGTGTCAAGATTATGGGGTTAATTAGTACACAAGGGGTGTGTATGGGATTTGGGAAAATCGAGCACTTTGAAGGAAGAGTAATCGTGGGTGGTAACTACGCCTTTATCTGGTATCTAAGTGGATTTCCAGACGAACTGATTAAGATATTGACTAACAGGGAGAATCTCCAGAATCCCGAACCGTTTAGACCGATACTGGGGTGCAGTAACTGTCCTTTACTGGAAGAGTATAGAAAATCAATTAGGGAAGGTAGCAACCCTTGGGGTAGGCGCGATAAAGAGTGGATCGAAATCAGTGCGAAGAATGCTGAGCAACAAGTTGGATTAGAGCTTTCGAGAAACGATCACTTGGTTGAGAAGTTGAGGCCAAGTGGTGATCGTCAACTCAAGGTTACGGGCTGGTGCTGGGCGCTAAACGCGCTTTATAGAAAAGAAGTTGAAGCAAAAGCAAATTGTGCGGAGGAGCTAAAATGAGTTTTCAAGATTATCTAAGGTATTCTCAAATTGCTGCGTACGCATCGTGGGCGTATCAAGTTGATCATAGAGATAGCTACTCCCAGGTTGTCGAGATGGGAGATTGGGGGACGGTAGGGGCGCTAGTGGGAGGAGTGGTTGCGGGACTAGGAGAAATACGATCGTTGACAGATGAGAAAGTGGTATCTCTTGGGGCACTGTTTGAGGTTGGAGATGAGATAACACCCAGGAGGATATTGAATTTTCTATTGACTAATCAGAGTCTAAGTGAAAATGGCGGGATAGCGGTATTTGCCCTGCATAGAGATGGCTTTAAAGGTGCAACTGGCGCAGATATGGTAGGTAAAGTACTCAAGACAAATTATAAAGTTGTTGAACCGAAAAGAATGCCTGTAATTCTTGTAGATAGTAAGTTAGGAGTCATATGACAAGAAATTTAGATATACGTTGGAATGATCTCAGTGACATGTTTACTCAGACGGGGATTCGGGTGGCTGGAGCTAAACAAGGTCAATTCATTTGGCGCAACTCCGATTTTGCAATTACATATCAGGAAAAGTAGGAGTTATTATGGGTCGTGAGGCAGAAAAGCTCGCATTAAATATCGGGAGAATGTCCTATGATCTTGGTTATACGCATGGTGGAGGTAGGAAGCTGCGCACCGAGCAAGTTGTATTTGTGGCTAAAGCAGATGTTGACGTGATCTCCGAATCAATACTAAATTTACCGATTATTTTCTCGAGAGAATACGGCGTAGATTATGTTAATAGGTATAGCCCGGTTTGGCCAGTTGTGCTGTTTAGTAGCCACCTTGGTATTGATCCAAATAAATTGCTAACAGAAATGATGCGCGGATACCTTTTAGGTAAACAAGAAGATGGTCTGCCAAATGCATTATTTAGTGATTTATCGAGAGAGACTTGCTACCCTTATGGGGGTTTTGCTGGCGAAGAAGGAGGGGAAAACCTCGTCGACATATTGACGCATGATTGGATGAATAATGGTCAATCTAGCTGGACGCCAGTATGGATAGTAGCGGAATACTTTTACCACTCACTTATCAGTCGTGCGAGTGGTAGGTGGCCGATTAATGAAAAGCGTGTGCATATAGTTAAATAAAAAATTCAAGGAAAATTAACAAAAACCCCGCCTGGTGGCGGGGTTTTTGATTTAATAAGTAACTAAAGTTCTTATTTGAGTTCGACAGTTGCACCAGCTTCTTCTAGCTTTTTCTTGGCGGCTTCGGCGTCTTCTTTTTTGGCACCTTCGAGAACAGTCTTGGGAGCGGCTTCGACTAGATCCTTGGCTTCTTTGAGGCCGAGGGTCTGGTTGAGTTCGCGGACTGCCTTGATGACACCGATCTTGTTAGCGCCACCTGCGGTGAGGACAACATCATAGGCATCTTGCTCTTCGGCAGGAGCGGCTGATGCTGCAGCGCCACCAGCGGGGGCGGCCATCATAGGAGCAGCGGCAGAAACGCCGAATTTTTCTTCGAGGGCTTTGACGAGTTCAGCCACTTCGAGGACGGATAATTTCTCGATTTGCTCTACTAGAGCGTTTAGATCAGACATATTGTCTCCTTATATTTTATTTATACAAATAATACTAATTAAGCGGTTGCAGCTTTCTTTTTATTTACTGCAGAAAGAGCGTAAACGAGTGATCGCATTGGGGCAACCAAGATGCCGACCATGTTGCGGGCTGGGTTGCTTAGAGTACCGAGGAGCTTGGCGATTAGTTCGTTCTTGCTTGGGAGGGCAGCAAGTTGCATAACTTTTTCCATCGATAATAGATCTTTGCCGAGTATACCAGCCTTTATCTTGGGTAAGTTTTTCTCGTTGCCCTTGGCATATTCGACGAGAGCTTTGAGAGGGGAGACTGCGTCTGTTTCGGCTAGTAAAGTGAGGTTGGGACCGGTCAACTCTTTGTCCAAACTAGTGACGTCGTAGCCCTTGCTGGTCATGGCGATTTTGAGGAGACTGTTTTTGGCGACGGTGATCGTACCACCGGCTGACCTGACTTTGTCGCGGAGCTCAACCTGCTCTTTGACGGTGAGTCCGGCGTAGTCAGCGATGAAGATGGCTGCTACTTTGTCGAGTTTTTCGACTAGCTCGGCGACGGCTTTGATATTTTGTTTGTTTGGCATAGATGCTCCTATATACAATAATAGCTGTCCTTTAGACAGCTAATAGCTACAGCTTGTAGCAATTTGCCTTCGGCGTGACTTATTGATCGCACGCTATCTAGAGGTATGGGGGTAGTATAGCACAGAGTGAGATTTTGTTAAAGCGAGATACATACAGTGACCCTGAGGTCAATGGATGACCTCACCTGGTCTAAGACTCCTAATCAAAGAGCAATTAGGAGTCTCGATGACCATGGTGCGGGAGCTACTTCCAATACCAGAGTAATAGCATTGGATATAATCCCCAAATGAACACCTGTATCAAGGGAAATAATCCCATTATCTCTGGAAAAAAAGCGACGATTAAAATCAACGCTCCCTGGATGATTCCCATTGTAATGGCAGCAGCTAACCAGCCACCCTTGATAATATAGGTCCATGATCCAAAAACTCCGCCAAAAATGATAGTAATGATGCTCATCACTTTCGCAGAGTTTAGGGGGTACTGAAAAAATATTCCCACTACACCAGTCAAAATCATTGTATATGCATATAACAATAAGGTAGCAAGCACTGTTCGATGTCTTTTGACAAATTGGATGATTAAAGTTATTGTATTCATTCTTATTTTCCTTTTTTAGAGTTTTTCGGGAGGGTTTGGGTTGGTTACGTGGGAGCTGAAGGCTCCTTTTTTGGCTAGATCAAAATGATCCGCAAGCGGGGGACAAGTTGTGTTTATCCACTATTTGCGGACCATTTTATCCAAAGGAAAAAATAAAATTCTGTATGTATCTCGCTGTTAAGGTACAGGGGTAAGACAGCGAGACGGTAGCGCAAGCGCTAGGGATCGCTAGATACTTACCTGGTGTGTATTTTAGCACTAGATCTGAGAATGTCAATATTATAGGATGTTTGGGAGTTGAAGAAACGTCTGAGCTACCACTAGAATATCGCCTTTAAATATATTTTCAAGTAGTTTGTTGTATTTGATTATGTAATCGCGGTCGACATCAGCTTTCTCCGCCGCTTGCATATAATTTGACCAATCTTGAACAGCCTGGGTAGACTCATTTATTAGATTTTGCTTTCCTACTAATTGGGCTTGTTCCAGAGTTGCATCTCCTGCGAGTGTAAGGTATTCAGCTCGTTGCCTCATCAATTCATTAGCGTTACCTACATTACTGGCATGTATTTTTAGGAGTGTTTCAAATGCAGTCGAATCATTTGGCCTAGATTTATTAGTGATAAAATCTGCTACTTTTAGGTTATGATCAAGTGTAGAGTAACTAGGATTATTTGTTGATGTGTATAGTCGTAGCTCGGTAGCACTATAGATAATTGCGGACGCAACCACGTTGCGGAGTTGAGTATCATTTAAAATGACTTGGTCGTTGCTTAATCGGATGATTGCCGACGCTAGAGTAGACTGAGAAATGGTGTTTTCGGCCTGAATAGTAGCTTCTCTTATTAATTTGATTTTTTCACTGGAGGAAATTGCTTCATTTTTGAGTAGTCTGCCGAGGCCTAAAATGCTCTCTGTAGCTTGATCTCTAGCCGAATATATTGTCTTGTATTTTGCAAAAAAGGGTTCACTATCGTCACCTGCGGGATGGATAGTCTGTTTGTGTGATTTGATCCAGTCGGCGACCACGTTATATCTAATATCCAAAGTAGTGATAAAAGTCGACCACTTTTTAACCTCTAGATTATTTGCTTTTTCGTGAGCATAAGGGAAGAACGTTGAAGTGAATCGCTTAACTATACTAGGTTGGCGAGTTGCAATCGCATCGTTTGCAAGATCAGCTAGTTGAGTAGATGTAATTACTTCTGATGCCGAATAATTCGCATCGATCATTAATTAATGATACAACTAATTCAGCTGTAGCTTGACGCCGGGTGACATGGTCGAGGCCAGCGTGGCCTTGGTTGCGCGGTGGCCTAGAGGTGTGGGTTTTTTGTAGTTATTGGCCTATTTAGAGACTATTGTTCGACTCTTATAAGGAGATAGAGAAGTATAGTAGAAAGTGTAAATATGGATAATAATGGAACTATGAATTTACCGTGTATAGAGTTTGGAAGTGAAGATGGTTTGATCTCTAAAGCTAAAGAGACGATTCGAAGTGGTGAAGGTAATTTTTTTAGGTATGTTCCAGTAGATAAACTTAATGTTTTATTAGAAGGAGGGGACATAGAATACGATGGAAAAACAGAGTATTTAACATTAATATATAGTGACTTATTTCGGGAAACTGTGAAGCCTTTAAATAAGATTTGTGGAGCAGTAGCTTCAGTATTGAAAAATCATTTTAAAGTTGTTATGTCAGATGAGGAACAGGAAGGTTTATACATGGCTGAACAGCCAACCATGTATCTAGAAGAATTATTGTTTCATGGTAAATCTAATTTAGATAGTCATGCGACTACTTCATTAATTACCTCAGTCGTAGAGGCTGGCAGAAAAAAGGATTTGAGTTCTATAGTAAATTGGCTATATATGATGGGAGGAGATGATTTGATGATTAATCTGAAACGAGAGGGCAACAATATTGGGCCAGCTGGAATATTTTCAAGATTAATTCCCGTGTCAGTTGGTGCCCCGTTGTTGCTTATAGACAGTAATAAATGGGCTATTTTAGAAATGGATTTTGATAGTGATGAATTTAAGGTTCCTCCAAACGATGATGCGAACGAACATGAAGTTATGGTAAAAAAAATTAGTATGCGGAATATTCGAGGGATATATGGGTTTAAAGATATGTCAGCTTTGCTGAAAAAATTAAACCACCGATATCCCAACTATTTTGCAAATGGTAGAACGTCAGATGTGTATAAGTTTGCAAGAGAAGTACCTCTTAAAGAATTATTGAGTTAGCTAGTTGAGCTGTAG
>DALYDJ010000042.1:1584-6797 GCA_031973275.1 Candidatus Woesebacteria bacterium | reverse complement strand
TAGAACGGCTGCTTGCCAAGTAGCAGATACGGGTCCGATTCCCGTTACCCGCTCCTCAGTTTTTAAGTTCAGTGGTAAGCAAGCTCCGCTTTTGGCGGAGACCAGGCTTGCTTGCTGCAGGAGAATTCACCTCCGTGAATGTTATTTTTGTGGATGCTTTGCATCTGGCAGTAGAACGGCTGCTTGCCAAGTAGCAGATACGGGTCCGATTCCCGTTACCCGCTCCAATAAAGCATAATTTGCATAGCTATCGATCAACTAGAGAGAGGCCAGGAAGATTTTGGTAAAGTTAGCTAAGTTGGTCATGGTCAGGTTAAAGTTTTGCAGAAATTGTTCTGAACTAGTACTGCTTGATATCCCCTCGTCGTTTAAATCGGTAATCCCTTTAATTACATAGAATGGTAAATGATTATTAAGGTAAGTCAGCGTTTGAGCGATACTAGCTACCTCCATGTCTTTAGCTAAGGCTCCATTTTCTCTCATGACTAGCCAGTCTTCGGCCGAAGCCGTAAATGATTCTCCAGTACTGACTAGCCCTACTTTGTGAGGTGGTAGAGCGTCTGAGTGGGTCGGAAGAGCTGTTTTGATCCGGCGGGTGGCGTAGTCGTCATAACCAGGAATTGGAATGTGTGTGTCATGACACATTACTTGGTTAGCTAGGACAATATCCCCTATATTTAAACCCGAGGATATAAAACCTCCGGCAGTCCCGACGTTGAGCATAGCGCTCGGCCGATAACGGGCAAGGATTGTGGTAGTCAGGACGGATGAAGGAACTTTGCCTACTCTAGAGACGGGTGAGCCAAATGATAAATAATTTTTGTCACTGCCTGGAGTAAAAATCGCAATCCCGCTCGTGGGCGAAGTAAATTGGGTATATCCGTCTCCAGCTGTTTGATCTCTCACTAGCGAAAGAGTAGCGGCGAGGATCTCGGCTTCGTTCTGCATGGCCACAATGATTGCGAGAGAAAGTGTCTGTGACATAGCTAGAATAGCGGTTTGCGGGATAAGGTAAAGGAGCCTGATTTGAACAAGAACACGGCTGGACAGTCCTCGAGGAGGAACCGCTGGAAATCTTGGTAGATCTCTTTGCGGAGCTTGAGATCACCACTGCGACGGCCATCTTCGAGGAGCTTGTCGATCTTGAGGTTGCTAAAATGGGTAAAGTTGGTCGACTGGGTAGAGTGCCAAATGGAGTATTGGTCTGGGTCGCTTGGAGGGTTGAAATCAGTTAGTAAAACCTGATAATCGCTCGTGATATTACTCACGACTTTGACTTCGACTTGAATGCCAAGAGTATCTCGCCAGGAGGCAGCGATGCTTTCGGCGATATCGAGGTAGCGGAGGATGGTTTTGAGTTCAATTTTTTGGGAGCTGATATCCTTGATATCTTGAGCCAAGAGTGTTTTGGCTTTGGCTGGATCGTAGTCATAGGTTTTGACCAAATTGTTGTACGCCCAGGATGATTTGTCGATCGGTGAAAGCGCCCTTTCTTTGCCAAAACTTTTATCTTTGATAGCGTAGGCGAGTGCTTGCCTGGCTGATTTGCTACTCAATAAAACATCATTGTTGTTGAAAAATAAGACGCTTTGCTCCGAACCAATATTCTGCGTCGCTTCGAGCTGAGAAGTAGTGTCGCTCTCCAAATCGGAGGGCAAAAAGGATAGTCGCTCAATGATGTCGATCTCCCCCAATTTGTAGGCAGTGAGACTACTAATCTCGGTCGGGTAGAATTTGTAAATTAAACGCTCGGTCTCACTTTCGAGTGTAATTGATTGGAGTACGCCTTTATTCAGTCCTGATTTGGTCAGGCGATAAGGTCCCGTCCCAAGTTTGCTTTTTTTAAGGATAGGGCTGGAGACGGCGGCGAGAAAAGGCGAGAAAGGCTCTTTGAGATGATAAGTAATAGTATTGTCCCCTAGTTCGACCTCGACATCTTTGAAGTTGTAGGAGATATCTCCCGGAGAGAGAGTGGTCCCGTCGTGCCAGACGATCTGGTCGTCCAGAGTAAAAACATAAGTTTTGCCGTCGTTCTTGATCTCCCAGGACCGGGCAAGTTCTTTGTTGATGGTACCGTCAGGCGAGACCGAGACGAGTCCTTGACTGATCTTGGCGCGAATATCACTGGGAAAAGTTTCCAGATTGTATTTGCCAACGCGTCCGATCCGATAAGTTTGTTTGGGGGTGGGGATATAGCGGGCCGACAAGAAAAAGATCAGGACACCAAGCAAGACAATGATTGCTGTGCGGATAATGATGGGTAAATGTCTAGCAAGAAAGCCTTGGGATACCCAGTAATAGCGGCGGATCGTTTTGAACATATTAAATGGCGTTGACTATAGCTAAAGCGACAAACAAAATGGCAATAACAATGGTGCCATAAAAGAGAGTTTTCTCGACTCCCCTCTTGGCGTGATAATTACTAGAACCACCAAAAACAGCCGACATCCCAGCTCCTTTGGCCTGGAGAATAATAAAAACAATTAACACAATTGAGAGAATGATCTGGGTGATGAGTGTAAACATTTAATTGTCTGCTTGGAAAAGCACTCCGATAATCGAATAAGTAAAACTCATGATGAGTGAAGCGAGCACCAGGGTCCAGAAAAGGGAAAGATGACCGGCCGGGAGTGATAAAAAGACCGAGTTGATCGCAGCATAATCAAAGGAGGTGATCCGGATCCCGTCATAGGCGAGGTCGAATAAATAGAGGGTCAAAACGTTGGTTAGCCAGCGGAATAGACCGAGAGTGAGCAAATTAATGGGTAATAATAAAAGCTTGATAATGGGGGTCAGGAGCGCGTTAAAAATGACAAAGACGATCGAGGCGATTAAGTAAGCTGACCAGGTAGCGTCTAAGTGGAGTCCAGACAAGAAATAGCTAGCTACGTAGAAACTGGCAGCAGTGCCAAGAATTTTGAGAATAAGTTTGCGCATAGTGATTTGATCTTATCATAAAGTGTGGTGGTTTTGGACGGGGCGATTTTTGCCTGGCCATAGGGAGGCAGGTAGCCAAGCTGGGGATCGATGAGCGCCACATTGCCGAGGTTGACCAGGTAGTCTCCCCTCTCCTCCCGCGCCTCGTAGACAGGAGGGACTTGGTCGGCGAGCTCAATCCATAGATACTTTTCGTTTTGATTGCTTTTGTAGGCGCCAGCCGGCAAGGGATAGCTATCCTCCAGACCATGCCGGACAAAGGCGATATGACTAAAATCGAGCTTGGTAAAGTAATCGATCCCCCCAGTAGTGTTGCCCCAGGTAGGGTCGATCGCAACCCAAGTGTTTTTGCTGGCGTCAAAGTATTCTGGCCAAGCGTGTAGGATATCGGTCGAGTCGCTCTGGGGCTGGAGAGTGTTGTTTTTGGTATAGCCGTAACCGTTGATCTCCCTGGAGGGGATCTGCAAAGCTCTGGCTAAGGAGACAAACGAATCGGTAAACTCGGTACAGAGGACATTGCGGGGAGAAGTGAGTGACTCAGTGGCACCGAGACGAGATCCAGAAGAATTTTGGTGACCGTAGTTGTAGGTAAAGTTGTCTACCAGATAGCGATAAATATTTTCGGGAGTCTTGAGTTGGGCGCTAAGATCGCTGACAATCTGAGTGTTGGTTTGCCAGTATTTGGAGTGAGTAGTCTTCACATAGGTATTGTCGCTTGGATCGTAGAGTGTCGGGACTGGATAGACCGTGATATACAGCTCGGCCTCGACCATAATTTTGCCCTGTGCATCGATAGGGTAGCGGGCGAGCCAGTTGCCGTCTTTGTCGATACCAATATTTTCGGGCTCCGGAGTGATTGAGCTCAGGAGGACTCGTTGATAGGCGGTATCGGGGGGCAAAGCCAGCTCGGAGATCCCCTTCTTGAGCTCTTTGTTTTTGAGCTCGTACTTTAACTTGAGGCGGTAAGTGGCAGAGCGACCAAATAGCAGTGAGAGCGAGGCGTTTTGGTGACCCTGGAAAGTATAAACCTGATAATCGCCGTCCGGCTCGATTTTGCTGGCGGGTGGAGAGATGAGGGCGGGTTGATCTTGTACCCCCGAGATCTTCACAACCCTGGTATAGCTATCGGCTTCGTTGGCTTTGGCTAGCCTAGGGATGTTGATGGTCATAGTCTCGCCGATCTTTTCGACGACGTCATCAGCCTGATAACTGAGAGTAATTGTTTTGACCTGATCCTTGCCGATTACGGGGTGGGTCAGAGTCAAGTGAATAGTGGTGACCCCATTCTGTGAGGTGGAGGTGGTAGAGAGAGGCCCAGATTCGTCGCTAGCGACGAGGTTTTGGAGGTTTTCTCCACTAGTGGCCAGCGAATAATCGGTCGCGTAAATATGGGCCAAGTTGTTTTTGAGAGAGATGGTATGGGTGACGCTGGTCAGGGGTGAACTAGAAATCGTGTAGAGCGAGTTCCAGGTGGTAGCAAATTCGGGCGCAGCGAGTGCACGAGGCACTAGACCATTTAACCAGCTTAGTGTCAGAGTGAGGAAGAGGGATTTGATAATTTTCATATAGATTAGGATAGCACAGGTATTGACATGCGGGGAATGTTTGGGTAATCTAGAGTTAAGAGAAACAGTTTATAGAAAAAAGGAGTAAAAGCATATGCCAATTACACTTTATAAAAGGCAAAAACAAATTGTAGATTTTATTGGCCAATACATTCAAAAATTTGGTACTTCCCCTACTTTGCAAGAAATAGCCGATTCGCTCGGGGTATCGTCTTTGGCCACTGTACACGAACATTTACAGACTCTCGCTAAAAAGGGAGTTATTAGGCGGTTTGAAGGAGCTGTGAGAGGGATAGAATTGCTCGACCAGAAGATAGGTAACGCGCTCGAGAGTGTAGAGCTCCCGATCCTCGGTTATATCGCGGCGGGATCCCCGATCCTACCGATGACCGATCCAAATGCCAGTCTCAAAGTAGCGTCGTCGATGCTATCGGGCAAAAAACGCTCTTTTGTCCTCCAAGTCCGGGGCGATTCGATGATTGAGGAAGGGATCCTCGACGGAGACTTTGTGGTGATTGAGGAGAAAAAAGAAGCCCGTGACGGAGAGATAGTCGTGGCGCTCTTAGACAACGGCCTGGCTACCCTAAAGAAATTCTTCAAGGAGGCGACAAGGATCAGGCTAGAGCCAGCCAACTCGACCATGAAGCCAATTTATGCACAGAATGTGACGATCCAAGGATCGGTCGTGGGGCTGGTGCGCAGATTCGGACA
>DALYDJ010000042.1:0-1484 GCA_031973275.1 Candidatus Woesebacteria bacterium | reverse complement strand
AGTTTGGTGATGATATTGTCATCTTGACGTTGTTTGTAGAAAAAGATAGTCACGGCGACTAAGAGAGCAAAAATGATCAAGTAGCCGATCTTTTCTACGCTCCCTAGACCTTCGTTGAGTGATTCGAGTGCATGAGTACTGGTGGCGCCAAGATACAAGTAGAAATAGTTGCGAATAGTGTACCCGACGAGAGTGGTCCAGAAAAAAGTCGATAACTTGATCTTGAGTAACCCTGAGATAATCGAGACTGGCGCAGTGGGGATGACCGGCACAGCGCGCAAAGCAAGCATAATGAGATCGTCTTTCCAGCCACCGGACAATTGGCTACCGAGCTTCTCGACCTCTTTGTGACTGACTCCCAGGAATTTGCCAAATTTCCCGAGGACCAGATCCTCGGCTTTGTCGGAGACGACATAGACGACATAAGAAGCGGCTGTTTTGGCGAGTGATCCAACGACAGCTAAATATACGAGCGTTAGCCAGTGAGAGCCGGAGGCGGCAGAGAGTGAGCCGGCGAGTGTCATGACGAGGGGAGATGGAATTGGGGCAATGATCTCCTCGATAGCGGCACCAACGGAAACAAAGATCGGGAGAGGAACGGTTTGGGAGAACGTGTGAAGATACTCTATAATAGGCGTAAATATTTGTGACATGAGGGATAGTATACATGAATGGAACACTATATGTCATTGGGACGCCGATTGGGAATCTGGGAGATATCACCCTGCGCCAGATCGAGACTTTTAAATTGATTGATGTCCTGTTTTGCGAGGATAGTCGAGTCACTTCGAGACTAATCAACCATCTATTAACGGCTAACTTAATCACGAAAAAACCGAGGTATGTGCCGTACAACGAATTTAATGAGGATCGAATATTTGCTCAGATTGTAGAGATGGTGAGTCGTGGTGAGCAAGTTGGTTTGGTTAGTGACGCAGGGATGCCCGCGATCTCTGACCCCGGATACAAAGCGATTAGAGGTTGTCTAGACGCTCAACTACGAGTCCAAGTGATCCCAGGCCCCACTGCTTTGACTACTGCCCTCCCCTACTCCGGAATCGGTGGTGAGATGGCTGTGTATCTAGGCTTTTTACCTAAAACGAGCGGAAAGGCTATAAAGATTCTAGAGGCGAGTAGAGAGATGTTAGAGAAGTTGGGGACAGGTAGGCTTGTACTGTATGTCTCGCCGCACCGATTGCTCAAGGATTTGGAGCATATTAAAACTGTGATGGGTGAAGGTACTCACTGTGTACTAATGCGTGAACTGACCAAGCAGTTTGAGGAGAGAGTGGAGGGGAGCGTGGGTGAGCTGATTGAGAAGTATACGAAGAATAAGGTACGGGGTGAGCTGGTACTCGTGATTGGATGAACTAATTAGAGGAGGGAGCGGCCGGTCATGGAGCTGGGCTGGTTGAGTCCGAGGATCTTGAGGATGGTGGGGGCGACGTCGCAGAGACTACCCCGAGAGAGTGATTTGCCCTGGT
>DALYDJ010000041.1:3609-6891 GCA_031973275.1 Candidatus Woesebacteria bacterium | reverse complement strand
CAAACACATTACCTTGCCAGCCGCTCCTACTAAACCAAACTTGATTACGGGAGTCGTCGTCGATGCTGGAGACAAATTAGTCGAAAACGCCATTGTTCAAATTATCGAAGGTGGCGGGATCCCTGCACGTGCCATGAAAACCAACTCTCTTGGCCAGTTTTACACTTCCACCCCACTTTCTCCAGGAACCTATATCATCGAGGTCGAAAAAGAAGGGCTCAGTTTTGCTCCCCAACAGATTATCATCAACAACTCCATCCTGTCCCCCATCGAACTTCGTGCCTCCAACTAAAGAACATGTTTTACTTTGAATCATGAATTAAAGAAAAATTGGCGGATGAAATTTTGTCGACACTACAGGCGCGCAAGCAGCATGTACCGGAGATCAAAATTTGCGTCCAACAGTTTTTAAACACTCTCATTTCCCTGCTATACTAGTACTCATGTCCGACTCAATTATCGTAGCCACTACCCAAGACCATCTTGATATCGAAACCATCCAGGACGACTTAGTGATTTTAAAAACCGGCATTTGTAGCGTTGTTATTCAGGCTTCAGCCATCAACTTTGGCCTCCTTTCTGAGGAAGAGCAGGACGCCACTATCTACGCCTACGCCGGACTCCTCAACTCCCTTTCCTTCCCCATCCAAATCGTCATCAAATCAGAGAAAAAAGACATTAGTGCCTACCTAGAACTACTTTTATCGCAAGAAAAAAAATTAAAAGACGAGATTCTGAAAGAACGTATGACGGCTTATCGATCCTTTATCGAAAATACGGTTCAAGAACAAAATGTTTTGGATAAAAAATTCTACATAATTGTTTCGTACCAGCTAGTTACTCTCTCTGGAAAGGTTGAAATTTCTGAAGACTTAATCTCCAAAGCTAAGGCCGATCTCGAGCCAAAAAGAGATCACATTATCAAACAGCTTGCTCGCATTGGCTTGACTGCTACCCAGCTCAACTCCCAAAGTCTCATGAAGCTATTCCATAGTTTCTACAACTCTACTGTCAAAGGACAAAAATTCACCACCGCCTCCGATTACGAGCAAGCCATCGTCGCTCCAAATATTGCAAAATAGTAATAATGATTACGGGGAGTAGACAAATTTTGCGGACATTACGTTTTTCGCGTCAGGCAAAAAATTCGCGACGCGAAGCAGGACAAGAATTTTTCCTGAAAGAAAAATGTTCCGGAAGCCAAAATTTCGTCTCTCCAAGTAATCTACCGCTCCTGCTATACTAGTTCTATTATGCCCAAACTAAACCTGCCATCTCTTTTTGGTGGCAAAAAAACCGAATCAACAAACTCAGGACCCCAAGTGTCACCCTCTGTCACTCTCCTCTCTCAGGGTACCACCAACGTCAAAGATGTTATTGCTCCCGAGGCGATCGAGGTTGATTTTTCTGACATCAAAATTAACGACACTTACTACCGCACCCTCTTTGTCGCCGGTTACCCCCGCTTTGTAAACGCCAACTGGCTATCCCCACTCATCAATTTCCCCCACTCCCTCTCTATTTCTATGTTTATCTATCCGGTTGACGGCAAGGGCGTAATCGAAGACTTGCGCAGGAAAATCGCCGAAATGGAGGCCGAGCTCCAAGGAGATATCCAGCGCGGTCGCATTATCAACATCGACACCCAGGTCAAGCTCGAAGACGCTAGGTCGCTCCAAGAACAATTAGCCAAAGGGGCCGAGCGTTTTTTCCAGTTTGGCCTCTACATCACCATTCGCGACGACAAAAAAGACGTTCTCGACCGCGTTACTAACCACATTAAATCAGCCCTTGGCGCTCTCCTCATTGTCGCCAAGACTGCCAGTCTCCAGATTGAAGATGGCTTCAAAACCACCCTCCCCACCGGTCTCGACAAACTCAAAATGAACCGCAACATGGATACCACCAGTCTCGCCACCACTTTTCCTTTTACCTCCAGTGAGTTGACCGCCAACGAGGGCCTCATGTATGGTATCAACGAGCACAACGACTCACTTGTAGTCTTTGATCGTTTTACTCTGGAAAACGCCAACATGGTAGTCTTCGCCAAGTCAGGATCTGGTAAATCGTATATGGTCAAGTTGGAGATCTTGCGTTCACTTTTGTTTGATACCGAAGTTATCGTCATCGACCCAGAAGATGAGTATCGCAAACTATCTGACGCCATTGGTGGCACCTACATTGATTTTTCCTTCGGCTCACCCAACCGTATCAATCCTTTCGAGCTCCCCCAAATGGAAGAACCCGACGAAAACGAGCTGGCCATGAAAATTATCTCCCTTCACTCTCTCCTTAAAATCATGATGGGCAATATGGATCCCCAAGAAGAGGCTCTCTTAGATCGAGCCTTGGTCATGACTTACCAAATGAAGGGTATCAACCGGGACCCCTCTACCCACAAACTCGAGCCACCTCTTATGGAAGATCTCTACAAAGTCTTAAATGGCATGGAAGAGGCGGTTGCCCGTGGTCTGGCCGATAGGCTAGAGAAATACGTCAAAGGCTCGTTCCAGGGCATTTTCTCCCAAAAATCCAACGTCAACTTTGGCAATCAACTAACCGTCTTTGGTATCAAAAACCTGACCGACGAGCTAAGACCCACTGCCATTTTTATTATTCTCGACTACATCTGGACCAAGGTTAAAAGAGATCTCAAGCGCCGGCTCCTAGTAGTTGATGAGGCCTGGTATCTCATGAAGTCCGAAGACTCCGCCACTTTTCTCTACGGTATCGCCAAGCGCGCTCGCAAATATTTCCTAGGGCTAACTACCATTACTCAAGATGTCGAAGACTTCTTAAAGAGCGATCACGGCAAGGCGATTGTCAGCAACTCCTCGCTCCAAGTCCTTATGAAACAGTCAAGCAGTGCGATCGAAAAACTTGCCACCACCTTCTTCCTTTCCCAGGGAGAACGACATCTATTACTCACTGCCGAGGTAGGAGAAGCTCTTTTCTTCGCCGGACAAAATCACGTGGCCATAAAGGTTGTCGCCTCCCCCGAGGAGCACACTTTAATCACCACCAATCCACAAGAGACCCTTGACCGCCAAAGAGCCTTTGCCGACAAGCTGCTCAAAGAAAAAACCAACACCCCTCACAAAGGAGTGGAGACCCCAAGTGTCGCCGTAGGCGAAGTGGGACAACCCACGCCCCCACAACCTACCAGCGTCTTACCCCCAAACCCATCACCAGCCCCCGCAGCCCCACTCACCGAGCAACCTATCTTTCAACAACCCACCCCACCAGCCGCCACCTAGTGATGTCGTTCTACAAAAAACTGGC
>DALYDJ010000041.1:0-3599 GCA_031973275.1 Candidatus Woesebacteria bacterium | reverse complement strand
AGGTGGAAGGTGTCTCCCAAGTGGAACCTGTGACTCCAGCATCCACCGAGACCCCAATCTTCCAACAGCCCTCTCCGACCCAGCCAGTCCAACCTGTCACCCCAACTCCGATAGATTCTCAAAAATAAAAAAGACCATCACGCGTTTCAAATAAAAGTAAGCTGGGAGCAGAGATCGTTCCAAAAGAAAGGATTGCACAGGCGGGTAGCCGAGCAACAGGTCAATTTTTCACCAGAAAAATATGTTGCCGTTTTTCTACTTGGAATGACTCTGCTCCCAGCAATCTACTTACGCATTTATCGGCATGACCACGTATTGCCCATCTTCTCTCTTCAAATCCTTAATCATACCTGGAGACAGCTTTGTCCCCATTCCCACCCACAGATTATCCCCCGCGACTATAAGTAAATAATCAAGCACATACTTCGCATTAAAAATAATCTCCAGTGGCTCTCCCGTCAGCAGAACCGGAACCTCCACTCTACACTCTCCTCTCTCCGGCGAGTTAGACAGGAGAACCAGCTTCCCTTCTTCTATCAGCCACCTAACCATATTCGAGTTGTCGCGAGCAAAAATATGTGTGGCCTTAATTGCCTGGAGTAGTTCTTCTTTATTTACAGAAATCTCGGTCGTAAATTCCTTCGGCAAAATCTTGCCATAATCAGGGAAGTTCCCGGACAAAAGCTGCGAAACCACCTGAGTTTCCCCCACCACAAAATATATTTGATTAGTAGCTGCTAGATGCCCAATAGAAACCTTCCCCTCTCCAGATAGTCTCACTACCTCCATTACCACCCTCGAAGGAACGAGTAAGTTGAGCTTTTCTATCTCACTCTCTATCTTGAGATCTTCGACGGCCAATCGGAACCCGTCCGTCGCCACCAGTCTCACCTTCTTTTTCCCGAACTCAAACAACACCCCCGTCAAAACTGGTCTGAGACTATCTTTTGCGCTCGCAAAAACTACTCTCTCAACCGATTTGGCCAGCTCAGAAACATCGATCGTACAGATCTTTTCTCCATTTTCTACTGGCGCGATCATGGGGAATTCCTCTGAGGCAATTGTCTGGAACTTCCCGCTATAGCCGGGCGCAGAGAGGATCAAGGTTTCCTTTTCTAGTTTAAGCTCCACTTTCCCAGGGTTCAAAGAGCCCAAAAATTCTCCAAACATCTTCGCCGGGACTGTCACTTTGCCCACCTCAACCACCTTGGCAACTACTTTTATCTTTATTCCTATTTCCAGATCTGTAGCGGACAAAACCAATCCCTCGTTGGTTGCCTCTATTAATATGTTTGACAGTACCGGGAGCTGCGCCCTCGTGGCAACCGCCCGCGAGACAACGCTCAAACCAGCCATTAATTGTTCTTGCAAAACTTCTATTTTCATAAAATTATCCCTTCATTAAAGCTACTAACAATATATCTTAAATAAAGTAGTTATAGTAGTAGAGCCGGTGGATTGTCGAACAAAACTCTGCTATAGCCGTGGAGAACTTTGTGGATAACTTTGTGTATAACTCAGCTATTATGTGGACAACTCTTATTACTCCACTTTCCCACAATTGAATAATTTGTTTTCCCATATTTATCCCCTCAGTTGTCCCCGCAGTTATCCCCAATGGTTGTCGTTCCCCCTCTAGAATCTGGTATCTAAAATCTAAAATCTTCCTCATAGTCCGTGTTTTATATCGGCTATTATTTTCGCCATCGAGGGATCTGTCTTGAGTTGTTCGGCGATTTTTTCGACGGCATGAATGACTGTCGTATGGTCTCTCCCACCAAAAAGTCTCCCCACTTGCTCAAATGGGAGTTGGAGATCGTTGTAGAGGATATACATGGCGGTATGTCTGGCGGCGGTAAGAGGGGCTTTTCTACTTGCCCCCGTAAGCTCTGTTGGTTTAAAAGAAAAGTACTGAGCCGTTTTAGTTATTACTGACCCTGGGCGTATTCTCTGGGTTCGCCGTTCTTTTTCTGCTCCAAAGTATTCCCTGACAATATCGCTCGTAATCTCCCCTCCCGAAGGTACTGCTTTAGTATAAATACCTTGTAATGCTCCTTCGAGCTCTCTAATATTTGTTGTAGTACGCTCTGCAATCAGCGAAATCGCCTCACTAGGGATAGAGATGTTTAAGGATTCACACTTTTGGGTGAGGATTGCCACTCTCGTCTCAAAGTCTGGAGATTGCACATCCACCATTAGTCCCCCCATAAACCTCGAGGACAATCTTTCTTCCAATTTTGCTATCTCTTGAGGCGGTCTATCCGACGTCAAGATTACTTGTCTCTGTGACATATATAACTCGTTGAAAGTATGGAAAAACTCTTCCTGGATGTACTCTTTACCCGCAATAAACTGGATATCATCCACTAGAAGTACGTTTGGCGCCCGATATTTTTTCTTAAAAGCCGGAGTTCTCTTGCTTTGTAAACTGGCGATCAGATCACTCCCAAAGGTTTCCGCCGAAATATACATAATATTCCAGTCGGGGTGGTCTTTGTAGATTGCGTGTCCTACCGCCTGCATCAGGTGAGTTTTGCCCAGCCCCACTCCTCCATATATAAACAGTGGATTGTATCTTGTCCCCGGGCTTTTCGCTGCTCCCGATGCAGCCGCATAAGCAAAATTATTTGATCCTCCAACCACGTACGACTCAAATGTTAATCTCGGATTTAGGTTGTTGTGTCCCGCCCCAAGCGTAGCCACAGGCGGAGTGGGGTCAAACAATGGGGATGGAGCCTGTACACTGGAAATAGTCGGATCTTTGCCAATCGTATAGCCTATTTCTGACTTTAGTCCGCAAATTCGCTCAATGCTTCTCTGGATTTGACCTTGGTATCGCTGGGTCACCATTGTTTGGTGATACGCCGAAGGGCAAAGGATTGTAACTAGTTGTGATTCTTCTGACAATTTTTCGATCGACTCAATCGATAGTGGTTTAATCCAGGTTGGAAAGTATACGGGAGAAATAGATATTTCCAACTCCCCCAAAACCGCTTTCCATATAGATATGATGTCCATGTCGTCATTATCCACAACTTTTCCACACTAAACAATATATCAAAACTAGCTCCCACCGTGACAAATCTATGCTTACTTGTTATAATCCGCACATGTCAAAAAGAACTTATCAACCAAAAAAAGCCAAACGCAGAAATACTCACGGTTTCCGTATTCGCATGGCTAGTCACAAGGGCCGCCTTGTTATCTCTCGTCGCCGCGCATCTGGTCGCGCCAAGCTAACGGTTTAAACTTAGTCAGACTGCAATTCCCAAAGCTAGTTAACAACCTGCCGTCAGAAGGTACGACCTGCTAAGGAGATCCTGGCTATCAGCCAAGATGTTTAGTTGACTTCAAAATACAATATGGAGACCAGGTCGGACCTTAAAGGTATAATAGAACTATGATCCCCAAATCTAGCAAGTTCCCCACCCGCATCCAGTTTTTACAGTTTCGCGCTATCGCCAAGCAATCAACCACTCCACATTTGCGAGTCATGACCTCGCCCCACACCCCCACCAGACTTTCTGTCATTGTGCCAATCAAAGTTAGTAAACGCGCGACCACCCGCAACTCGTTTAAAAGGCTCGCCTACGACGCCG
>DALYDJ010000040.1:3960-7121 GCA_031973275.1 Candidatus Woesebacteria bacterium | reverse complement strand
GAACCTCTGCCTGACGCACCCCATGCGCCAATTCTACCGTTAAACCATACCCCGATCCTGACATTGGTATTTTAGCACGAGATATCTATGGTAATAAAACTGATTTAGTTTAATCTACTCGCCACGTCGTCCCAGTTGACGATGGACCAGAAAGCATCGACATATTTACCGCGATCATTCATGTAATCAAGGTAATAAGCGTGCTCCCAAACGTCGAGGAGCAACAGTGGTTTGGTCTCGACAATAGTCATGAGGTTTTGGTTTTGGATCTGGATGATGTGGAGATCTTCACCGTCTTGGACGAGTGCGGCCCAGCCTGATCCTTCGACGGATTTGGCGGCACCGGCGAATTCAGCCTGGAAAGCTTCAAAGCTACCAAACTGCTCTTCGATTTTGGCAAGGAGTGCACCAGTTGGAGCGTTGTCTTTCTTGGCTTTGCGTAGGTTGGCCCAGAAAATACTATGGAGTTTGTGACCATTCAAGTGGAACGAGAGGTCGCGCATCGTGGCTTTGTAGTCGATCTCCATCCCCTCTCCGGAGCGAGCTTTTTCGAGCCGATCCATGGCGGCATTGGCACCGGTCACATAAGCCAAATGATGACGTGTGTGGTGGAGCTCCATGATTTTTTTGGAAATGACGGGGACTAGTTCGTCGTAAGCGTAGGGAAGATCGGGGAGTTCGATGCGTTTGTGTTTCATATTTGCCTCCTGACTTCTATAACAGGTGTTATTGTATCATACTCTGGTATACTAGAGGCATGTGGAGCGAAAAAGAGTCACTGAAGGTAGCTCAAAAATTGATCCCGGTGTGTCCAAAAACTTTGATTATGTTGGGATCCGGGTGGAGTCATGCAATCCAATTGGCAAGAATAGAATCGAGATTTAGTTACGAGGAAGTTTTTGGGGCCGGATCCGGTGTGCCGGGACACAGCGGTGAGCTAATTGTGGCGACACTCGGGGGGTCAAGAGTAATCTTTATGTCCGGCAGATTCCACTTGTACGAAGGATATAGCGCAACTGAGGCAACCCGACCAATCACTGTACTTGGCAAACTGGGGGTCGAACGAGTGGTGATTACCTCGGCTTCGGGGGCACTAAACCCCAGTTACAAAGTGGGAGATTTTGTCGTGCTGGCTGATTTACTAACTCTTTTTATCCGATCTAATCCACTAGTAGGACCACAATTTTTGGACATGTCACAAGTTTTTGACCTAGAGTGGCAAGCACAGGCAAAACAAGCGATGGCCAAATTGAAACTGAATACAGTGAGCGGAATATACGCTTATGTCCCAGGCCCCCACTACGAAACTCCCGCCGACAAACGAGCGCTGCTACTGCTGGGGGCCGACTGCGTCGGGATGAGTACCGTCCCCGAAGCTTTGATGGCGAGACAGATGGGAATGAAGGTACTTGGTCTATCGCTGATTACTAACTTGGCGTTTGTAAAACACGATCACAAAGAAGTAATGGCGGCAGCCAATGAGAGTGCGAGCAAGATGGCCAAGCTAATAGAAGCGGTGATCTAAGCCAGAGTGGAGCGGAGGTTGTCCCAGTATTTACCACGGCGACAGAGGTATCGACGATCTGAGGGATCGGCAAGTAAGCTTTCGACGGCACGTTCGAGGTAAATTCCATTTTGTGAACCTTTGACCAGGATGACGGAGCGGGATTTGGTCGCAGCAATCAAGTAGGATTTGAGTGATTTGATAGTAGCAAAATGGCGGACAGGAAACCTCTTGGACTCGAGGACAGGAAGCGTATATGATTTGGTGAGTGGACCAAAAAGTAGAGCCTGATCACAGTAGCGAGGGAGTTGATCGGCGAGATTTTTGTGCGCTAACTTGGCGCTAATACCGAGCTCTCGCATATCCCCAATCACGGCTATTTTGTGATGAGTACCCCCTTTTTGTTTGAGTAGTTTGAGAGCCGAGAGCACGGTAGAGGGACTGGCGTTGTAGCTCGAGTCGATTACCGTCGAGTTTTTAATCCCGGGAAAAAACCGCAATCGACCAGGTGGGATGACGTAGGCAGAGAGCAGCGAAACTCCACGCTCGAGACTAATCCCAAGCGAACTAGAGACAGAAAGAGCAGCGGCAAAATTGTAGGCGTAGTACTCAGGCAGATGGAGGGAGTCTATCTTAGCTGAGGTCCCCTGATATAAAAAGTGGAAATGAGGACGGATTTGGAGCTTGGCTTTGGTTGTGACCCCAAAGGTCAGGAGACGAGCGCGGACGTGTTTGAGGTGAGGAATAAATTCTTTTTGATCAAGGTTGACGACGGCAACTCCTGAAGGACTAAGGGAGGTGGCGAGGAGCATTTTCTCCTGAGCGATCAGGCCGAGGATCTTTTGAGCGCGCCGAGTCAAAGATTTGTCTTTGACCAGATAGTCAAAGTTTTGAGCGTGGGTCAGACTGGCTCCCAGTACAACCGCGATATGGGGGACGAGAATGCTCAAGAGATAACTCATGTTCTTGGGGGCAGAGGGACTATCTATACCCATTTCAACGACGTAGTAGTCATAGTGCTCCCAGTTGGTGAGTAACTTGAGAGGAGCCAGAATGATCAATCTGAGCCAATCCAACATAGAGTAGTCGCGAGGGGTAAGGCCGAGAATATTTAGGGGGATGCCGGACTCGGAATTGGCGTGAACGGTATGTTTGACGACGCCTTTAGATCTGAGGAGATGGACGATCGCTAAGCGAGTGGAGGTCTTGCCACTGGAGCCGGTAACGCCAATGATGATTGCGCGAGGATTTTTTTTCAGCTGGAGGCGAGCGAGTAAACGGAAGTAGTGAAGGATGATGAGAGAGATAAATTTGTACATAATTTATTGGTCGCCATTTAGCTGTTTGGCCAGTTCGTGTGAGCGGGATTCATCCAGCTCATCTTGCTTGAGTCTTTGGGTTTGCTCGTCACTAAACCACTCTCTTTGCTTGATCACTGTGACGATCTCCTTGGCTAGGCTAGATCGCCTGGATAAAATTGTCAAGAGTTCGGAGAGTTTTGATTGATCCAGTCGAGTATCGCCGACGGCACTCTGCCATGAAGGGATCACTTCGTCTAAATTGGCGCTCAATTTTTCCCAGCTCAGTAGTACGGAGGGATCATAGGTGGCTGCAATATATCCCCCCAAATGACCGACAATGACTTGGGTCGGACAGC
>DALYDJ010000040.1:0-3950 GCA_031973275.1 Candidatus Woesebacteria bacterium | reverse complement strand
CGTTTTGATTGACGACTGCAACTCCGAGGTCGGTATAGTCCTTGCCCAAGATCTGCTTGGCAGTGCCAGGATGATAAAGGAGGTTTTGTAGTAGCTCTTCGCTAGAGAAGTGGCCATAACTGACAAATTCAGCGAGAGCAATATTTTTGTAATTGGCGCGGGCGGTAGTCTGCTTGAGACTCAAGACCGGATCCTGACCAGAGAGGATACTCTCCCCTCGTAGAGTAGCGGAATTAATCAACTTGGGTTCTGTGCGAAGGGGTGCGAGTCCTTTGTTGTTGCGTAATGAGTTGAGAGCGAGCAAAAAATCTTGTGCAGAAAGAGTGGGTTGCCCCAAAAGTAAATCGTCTTTGGCTGGGTCACGCCATAACTGCTGATAGAGAGTTTGCTCCTTGTATGGTAGTACATACTCGATATCCTCCCGGTCGATCGTGCTCAGTTCAAACCGCGAATCAGAGGAGATCTTGCGATTATCCCCCAGGACAAAATACTCATTGGGGGGGACCGTAAATACTTGACAGTCTTTGAGAGTAGATCCGCCGTAAGTAGAGCGAGGGGTAGCGAGATACGGCTCTTTGAGGAGCTCGTTATTCCTGTAAACAAAACCATCTCGTAGCTCGATACGGTCTCCCGGGAGTCCGATTACACGCTTGATAAAACCTGCCCGACTGTCTATGGCAGAGCTAGTTGCGACACCCTCTGCCTCCAGGATGGCGGCGGTCCGTAGATTTTTGAAGGCAACAATATCATAGAGTCCAATCTCCCGCCGGAAAATATTTTTGCCTAAAAAACTAATCCCGTTAAAGCGGCGATAAAGGTGGGGGGTCGAGCGATACTCTTCGACGACTATCTTGGACTCATCCTCAGGGCCACCCTCGGATTTGGTCCAAAATAAGGAAGGATACATCGAACCGGTGCCAACGACATGGACTGGAATAGTAGTCAGGCCAAGTATTTTGCCAAACTCGGTATAGACCACTCCAAAAATGGGCAGTGTCAGAGCCACCAGCAAGAAGACCTGCAAATGACTAATTACCCTGTGCCAAGGTTTGGCTATTTGTGAGTTTGACATAACTGAGTGAGCTGGGGCAGGACTTTGGTCAAAAATTCGTGCGAAACCAGCGAGTGAGTTGATGGATCAAGGAGTTGGCGGCAAGTCACGACCCCCGAATTGAGCAGGCGGATTTTGTCGGACTGAGTCAGGTCGTCCAAGATAGTGATTGGGTGGAGTCCTGTGTGCTCGATCAAATCCATAATACCCTCACCCTTGGGGTAGCTCCAACTGGTTAGGCGGATATGTTGACACTCGCTATATTTGATGGCGTCGGTAGAGAATCGGGTATTGGTAATGATCCAGGCTCTCGTATCGCCGAGCTTCCAGCTAGCTTTGAGATCGTCGTACCTGGCTTTGATATAGAGCGCAACTCGGACGTCGGTGCGCTGGATGTGATTTTTGTGAAATTTGGCCTCGATAAAATAGGTAATATTGTCCTTGGTGGCGAGGACATCCACCTCATGCGGGACACAGGCTCCCATGAGAGTTTGATTGATCTGAGTATGATAACCTACTTCGCTCAGGAGGGTGGCAATATATTTTTCAAAGGGATAACCAGATGGGCCTAGCTGGGCCAGGGCATCTTTGAGATTGTATTTGCTGGCCAAGTAAGAGGAGTTGGAGTTACGCAAAAACTCCTTAATCATGGTAAAGATTTCGCTGGTTTTGATGCCATCATAGAGTCGATCGCGGATACTAATCAGCATTTCGCTTTGGAGGGCTTCTGGGACCCCGACACGAGTAGCCGACGTGCGGATTTTTTCTTCGTTGTAGACTTCTTTGGTGCCGTCGATTTTGGTAACAACCGTGGTCATAGTGCTCCTTTGATCGTCTGGATCACGAAATATAGAAAGAACATAGTGGCAGCCACCAAAGCAATCTGTCTAGTTGCGGTGGGACGGAGAATTTTGGGTAAGCGACGATTGAGGAGGAGTATCAAAAAGAAGGCGACCATCATGGCGGCAGAGTTTAGGATAGCACCGAGGGTTAGGATAGCCCTGGGTTCACTGGCACCAAAATAGAGGAATAGAGCCGAAAAAGCGAGCTCAGTCCAGAGCACGACGTAAAACATTTTGGAGGCATTGACCTCATCTTTGACGTCGTGCTTGAGAAGGAGGATGTTCTCGGCAATAATTCTGGAGGCAGATTCGAGGACTCCCAACTGCGTAGTAAAGAGCATGAGGGCCCCGACGAGGATAAAAAGGTGACCAACGAGATTGTGGGTCGCGAGACCGATCATCTCAGCTTCTTTAAAGAAGAACGAGAGACCGCCACTACTACTGACGCCGTGGGCGGTAGCCATGGAGAGGGTGGCGAGCATGAGAATAGTGATGAGGCCAATACCCCAAAATACCAAGAGATGCTCGGTACAAACTAGGCGCCACCACCGAGCAAAACGCGAGAGATTGCTAGCAGAGAGGGTAAAGATATGTCCATCAATCCGATGCGAACCTGAGCCAGCAAGGAGAGTCTTGATCCCGACCGTGTACTTGCCCATGCCCATCCCTTTTTCCTTGACGTAATAGCTTTGAGAGAGATTGAGATTGCCGCCGCCGCCAGAGTAAGCAAAAGCACCAAGAAAAGCACCAATCATGATTCCTTCGGGTAGAAACCGATACCCCTCCCCCACCCCGACGAGCCCAGAAAGCAAAGCGATCCAATCAGATCCCCTCGCCATGTAGAGCGTGAGGATAGCTACAAACGGGACACCGACCGAGAGCAAAGTGGTTTGAACGATTGACATGGTTTTGTAGAGAGTTTTGCCTGATGAAATAATCAGTCCCGTCAAAAGAATGAGAGCAACCGAAGTGTAGCGAATACTCAATACAGGGAATACGTGGTTGAGCATAGTCGCGGAAGCGGTGACAAAACCTGGGAGCGCCCAGGGGATCACGGTAGAAAAAACAAACCACGCGGGGATCAACTTGCCCCACCGTCGCCAACCGACAAAAACAGATTCACCCCAAACCAAGGTGTAACGCATAATCTCGGTATTTAAAAAGTACTGGAAAGTAATCCCTACAAGACCTCCCCAAATAATCCCGAGTCCATATTGTGAAACTAGGTAAGGCCACATAATGAGCTCACCCGAACCTAGGGCGAGTCCCAATAGAATGAAGGAAGGGCCAATACTTTGCTTGAGAGTGATGGGCTCAGGGAGCTCGGTTGAAAATTTGGGCATATTTATAGAGTATCATATGCCATATGGACGGCATACTCCCAGTTTACAAACCAGTGGGGATCACGAGTTTTGACGTGATCAGAGCATTTAAGCGGGCAGTGCACCCTGATTTTAAAGTGGGGCATGGCGGGACGCTCGATCCCTTCGCGGACGGTGTACTACTACTGCTACTAGGCAAAGCGACCAAGAAAATGAATGAACTGTCTGCACTACCTAAAACGTATCGGGCGACAGCGGTGCTTGGGGCAAACTCTGACACACTGGATGTGACGGGTGTGATAGTGGAACAAATGACAAATCATAAATTCTCAAATTCTCAAATTGAGATTGCTGCGGAGAAATTTGTGGGGGAAATAGAGCAAGCGATACCGGACTACTCTGCGACCAAGATCAACGGAGTACCCCGCTACAAACTGGCTAGACGTGGGGTCGCGATGGAGTCAAAAAGTAAAAAAGTTACGATCTACTCAATCGAAAATATTCAAATAAAAAAGTCTAATAGTTCGAACCTGCCTGCGCAGTCAGGCTATCGAACCAGTGTGGAGATGACAGTTACGTGCTCGGCGGGGACGTATATCCGCCAGCTGTCATACGATATCTTCAAGACTTTAGGGATTGAAAGTTATTTGGAGTCACTGACGAGAACTCAAATTGGTGATTTTAAAATAGATGATTGTGTAAAGATTGATAGTTTTACTTCGTTAGAGTGGCAAG
>DALYDJ010000039.1:0-7368 GCA_031973275.1 Candidatus Woesebacteria bacterium | reverse complement strand
ATGTAAACTCGGAGTTTAGTAAGGCGAGTGATTTGGTGATTGTGGATGATAAGGCATATGTACTAATCGATAATGTGGTGAAGGAATTTGGGCTGTAACTTGTTTGGTTTAGCACAATTTTATCTCACCGTACTTACTCCTTCAGGTAAAAAATATTTGTCTGCTGCGCGTCGCACGTTTTTTACTTGATGAGTCCGTCGTAGAGTTCGGAAAATTGACTAATCCTCACAATCTTTCGCCTCCCTGGTAAAATACAAATATGATTGTAAATAAATGGGCCAAAAGCGAGTACAGCATAACTGACACATACGTGGCGGGGGTGATGCTGACGGGAAGTGAGGTTAAGAGTCTACGGGAAGAGCGAGGGAGCCTGAGAGAGGGATACGCCAAGATGATCGGCGGAGAGCTATTCCTAGTCGGAGCTGATATCCCCCGCTATAGCCATTACTCAGGCAAGGAATACGATGCCAAGCGGTCTCGGAAACTGCTACTGAAACGCAGTGAAATGCTCAAGATTCAGAAACAAATAGAGGGGAAAAATCTTACCCTGATTCCGCTGAAATTGTTTTTCAAGGGAAGATGGGCCAAGTGTGAGATAGGAGTGGGGAAGGGGAAGAGGGAATGGGAGAAGCGGGCGGATATCAAGGCTCGAGATATCAAACGTGATCTGGCCAAGGCCGTGAAGAATACGGTTTAGTTGGTGAATTTGAAGGTGGAGAGAATCTGGGTAAATGTTTTATCTAAATAGTTTCTATTTGAAGAAGTGTCTGGACATGTACCTGAGGCAATTAAACCATTTGTCGTTTTGGTGGATATTTCGCCCATAAGCATAACGCTATAAATATTGGGAGTGAGATTTTCTGAATTACTTGTTTCTTTAGTAATTACGAATCCTTTGTCCGAATTGTACTGACTAGTAAGATATTTATTTGGGAAAAATGGCCCAAACCCGTCTGGATTTACCATTAACCACATAGAACATTCATTAATAGAGTTTTCTAAGACAATTGAGTTTTTAGTTGTCCAAGAACTTGGATCTGTGCTTTTTTGAAGCTTATCGTTGAGAGAGTAGTCAGTTGGATATTTAAAGCTAAAACCAAACAAGTTGTTATTGTAAGTTTTCCATGTGACTGTGAGATCTTCAGATGTTGGGGTTGTGGGACTAGGAGAAATTGTTGGTGTTGTGACTGGTGATGGTGCAACCTGAGAGCCAGGAGTTGGGGTGGGTTGATATTTGAGGAATTGGATTTGGTTATATAGATAAGCTATGGCAGACAGAGAGATAGCCAAGAAAATAGAGAGAACAATTATTGGGAGATTGGAAGATTTTTGGGTGACGGGAACATGTGCTTGGGTAACTGGTTCTGGGACAAAGGGGGCTGTGGTTGATTGTTGTTTGACTGGGATTTGGTTGGTTTCCATATTAATACTATCTCAAATATTGAGAAATATCGTAAGAAATATCCTAAAAGGTCTAGTTGGTGGAGACGGAGAGTATTGAACTCTCGTCCGCGTACCGTCTTTAACACCATCTACATACATAGGTAAATTTATTGTTTTAGCCTCTTAAATACTAGGTAATTACCAAACCAAGATATTTACGAGGGTGATCTTTTATATGGGCCCGCCTGATCGGAACGGACTTACGCCTCGTGTATGTTTCCACCCATATCTTTCCCACGAGAGAGTGGGATATGAATGCCTTATGCGTTAACAGTTAAGTTAGCGGATACGGATCCGAACAAAGCTTGGTCAGCGGCAGCAACAAAGTTGCTGAAACCGGCGGAAAGTTTGCCGAATGCTGTCGAAATTTTATTGACAGTTGTTTTTTGACGCTGTTTTACGACTTCTCTCGTCAAAGTCGGTATGCAGATGTTAAGGAGCTGGTATACGTCAAAGCAAGACGTCCCCAATACATCAAAATATATCATAGAATCGAGCTAAATGCAAGGTTTTAAGGTTGGATAGTTGTTGAACATATTTTTATTTGTGCGAAGCTCACTTCAGGAAAAACTGACTCGTGATGGAGGACTCGTCATTTTTCTTTAAAGGTTCGACCCTGCACTGCATAAAAACAGTTCACCACCATCCTGTTATATTTATGGGTAAGATGAATATTTTTGAGATAGTTTTTCCTAAAATATGTGTAGGGTGTGGGAGAGAGGGCAAATATATATGTGACACATGCCAGAGGAAGCTAATGGTTCCGGAGCAGATCTGTCCCATGTGTTGCAAGCCGAGTTTGGACGGATGGACACACCCAAAATGTATAAGGACCGAGGGGATGGAGAGGCTGATAACTGGCTTGTCGTACCCAGGATTGGTGCAGAAATGTCTAAAAAAAGTGAAGTATAAAAGTGCCTGGGAGATTATCGCATTTCTATATGGACTGTGTAACTTTCATACAGTGGAGAATGGAGTCATCACGAGCGTGCCAATGTGGAGTCAGAAAGAAAGAAGTAGGGGGTTCAACCAGGCAGAAATACTGGCCCAACTAATTGCAGATGACTGTGACATAGCGAATATCTCAACCCTTGAGAGAACCAGGGAGACGAAACCAATGTTTGGACTGAAAAAGAAGGCGCGACTCGAGAACGTGGAGGGAGCTTTCCGGATAACTAAGCAACATACTAACAAACTGATATGCGAACGAGTGATTATTGTGGATGATGTGTGGACCACAGGTGCTACCATGCGAGAGTGTGCTCGCATGCTAAAGCAAGCAGGAGCAAGGGAGATCTGGGGCCTAACACTAGCGAAGTAGCCTAGTAGTTGGCTGGTATTTGACCGCCGTATTGCTTTTGGAGCTCTTCGATTTGACTCATGTCAAACTTGCCGTCCTCACCCTGTGCGGGGAGTGCATTCAACATCTCTGTGGGATCGATAAATTTGACGTCGGCTGGTGGGGTAAAGACAGAGTCATCGACACTCGCTGACTTGCATTCGATAGAGTAGCCTTCGTTTTTGAAGTTGTCGTAATCGGCTTGAGTCTCTAGTTTTGGGGCCGCTTCAGTATCCTGCTGATATTCTTTGGCTTTGTCTGCCATAGCTTTGGTTTCTTCCTCGGTTGGGATGGCCATTTTTGAGCCCTGCTTGGATGCATCGTCCCACATGTAGAGATATTTGGTGTCGTTGATCATGTGAGCGACGGTAGTAGAGGTCTTGCCAGAATCGTCCTTCATGGTGGTGGTTGAGTTCATTCTCATGGCCTTACCCTTGATGTGGTACTCCATGGAGTCAGCGTCTTTTTTCATGGTGCAAATGGTAGGCTTGCCGGACTCCATAGCAGAGGCAAATTCATTCGCTTCGCCGACGAGCTGTTTACTGGTCATGGGACCATCGACTGGTTTGGTTTTAAGATAATAACCACCGATTGCGAGTAAGGCGATGATAACTACGAGGGGCAAAAGTTTTTTGTTCATATGGGCTCCTTTAGGAGTTTAATTTGTAAATAATTATGGCAGTAACCATAGTCAAAATACCACCCCAGATCATGTCGGCAATGGCCATGGAGATGGGGTAGCTCTTCATGACGGCCAAGTTGGTCAGATCGTAGGTGGCATAGGCGGTGAAGCCAAAAAGAAAGGTTTGGAAAGCGAGGGTTTGGTAACCGAGCTTGTGAGTCAGTCCCGGTATGATAAAGAGGATAAGGAGAACTGAGAGATAGAGGAGATAAAAAGCCACGGCGGCGAGCAAGTTGGGGGTAGTGGACATGAGGTGGGGCACAGCCTTTTTCATCCACGGAGTGGCAACCTGGGAGATCCAGACTGCATCGAGGGCGAGGAAAGTAACGAGTGACTCAAATAGGAGTTTGATGAACATATAAATTATCTTATCATTTTTAAAATGGAGGAGAGATCCATTTCGTTGATATTATTTTCGGTGATAATTAGATCGGTGAACTTTTTGGTTGGTTCTACAAACTGTTCGTGCATGGGTCTAACTTGGGTTAAATATTTGTCTATGATGTAGTTGAAATCACGACCCACTTCTTCCATGTCCCTTTTGATGCGTCTAATTATGCGTATGTCGGCACTGGTATCGACATAAACTTTGAGGGCGAATAAATCTCGAAGTATATCGTTTGTAAAAACTAAGATACCTTCGACAATAATGACTGGCTTGGGGGATAGGGTGACAGTCACATTGGATCGAGTATCGGCTAAAAAGTCATAAACTGGTCCCTCGACCACTTTACCGTGAATGAGTTGCTCTAGGTGGGAAATGAGTAGGTCTGTGTCGTAGGCGTCTGGATGGTCGTAGTTGGTTAGGGATCTTTGTTCTGGCGTTAGGTGAGATTGGTCTTTGTAGTAGTGGTCGTGGGCCATGTTTAAGACTTTGTCTTCGCCTAACTCTTTGGTTAGTCGTTCTGCAAGGGTAGTTTTACCGGATCCGGTGCCACCTGCGATGCCTATGATGAAAGGGTTTTCCATAGTGCGGAGACGGTGGGATTCGAACCCACGAGTCTATTACTAGACAGCGGTTTAGCGAACCGCCCGAGTACCATTGTCGCACGTCTCCTATATGGGGGATTATATCAGGGAAAATGATGCGGGAGAGGCGGGATTCGAACCCACAAGCCCTTACGGGCGGCAGTTTAGTAAACTGCTACTGTACCATTGAGTCACTCTCCCTCTGGTTTATTGATTATATCATCTGATTTTCTTCAATAGCCGTTCGTTAGAGCTACCGATTACCTCTAAATATCGTTTTGATTCAACCTGAGAATACAGCCACACTTTTCTTGGCTGCTTGTTGTTAGGATGAAAGTCCTTGTGTTTTAGTGTGTTGTATACGAAGTCGAGAAGGGGTTGAGAGGCATTGGTGAAGTTTGTCTTTGGATAAACATATGATTTGCCGTTAATGACATAGGAATTGGTGAAGATTCCTCCATCAGTGTCCATTAGACCTCGAAAACACCAACGAGACAACTCGGGGTCTGATTTGATCCAGTCTGGTACATCAACCTGTTGTTTAACTTTATCTCCAATTTTCATTCCCATTGAAACGAGTTTGGCGGTGAAATCTTTGCCGGAAATTAATAGCACCGTGGCTTTGGTGGGTAATCTTGAATGTATAGAAGGGGAATACTGAAATAATTTGGTGATCAAACTTGAAACATAGATAATATAGTTACGATCTGCATCTGAGTTCAGAGTGATACTCACTTGTTCTGACTGAATGCATCCATCTCCAAGTAGAATACCTATAAATTCGGCGAGTTGGCAATCATTGTGATCTGGAAAGACAAAATCTCTGGGAATAGGACAGCCTAGCTTGGTGTAGTACTCAGGATTGGCCTTGCGTGCGGCCTGTGAAGCGTGCCCGCCATAAATTCTATCTTCGATGGATAAAGTACATCCGTATTTTTGTTGTCGAATTAAGCCCGCTTTTGATGACCCCCACGTGTCAGATTTTGTTTCTAGAATAGGTGGTAGGGGAGTACTTGTTAATTTTGAGAGTCTTTTTAACTTATCTAGATTGGGTAGTCTTTTCCCTCGTCGCCAGTCGTTTAAAGTGTGACGTTCGACTGAGATGATTGTCGCGAGTTTGGGTAATGATAATCCTGCAACATTTTTACATTGTGTAATAAATTCATCTAACTGACCTTTTTTGAAGATAGCTCGTGTCATAGTTTAATACTAATAAAACCCGAATGATGTGTCAAGCACGTGTACAATACAACTCATGCAAAGCTCAAAAGTTGGTAAGTATGAAATTTGGTACGAGAACTCGGACGAGTTTTATGAGATCAAGAAAGAGATTTTTAGCGAGAATTGCTACTACTACGAGCTTGAAAAGGACGATCCGCTGATAATTGATGCGGGGGCGCATATTGGGATGGCCACTCTCTATTTTAAAACACTATTTCCTCTCTCTCGAATTATTGCCTTTGAGCCAGTGCCGTATAACTTTAGAATACTTGAAAAAAATATCCATGAAAACCAACTAGATAACGTTGAGTTATTCCAAGCAGTGGTAGCACCAAAAGGTGGAGTGCTACGGATCCAGGAGCCAATTGGAGAGGGGGCATGGAGATCGGGGGCCGGGATAATACCCAAGGGGTGGAAAGGTATCCAGGACAATCAAGAGATTAAAGTGGAGGCAATTGGGATTCAGGATATTTTGCGGGAGAAAATTGATATTTTTAAAATGGATATTGAAGGGATGGAGTACGAAGTGATTAGGAATGCAGGGCCCATGATCCGCAACGTCAAGAACTGGATTATAGAAGCTCATCCACGTAAAGACCATAGGATAGAGGAGATAGTCAAAATATTGCAACAAAATGGTTACAAACTCGAGATCAGCAAGGACAAAAGTAGCTTGGGTGAAGGGCTTAGCGTAATTGCGGCCGTGCTAAAGTAGAGGTATTACAAGTTAATAGAAGGGGGTAAGGCATGAAGTGGCAAATGATGTTTGATAAGGTATCAAAATCAGGAGACACGAAAGATAAAGTGATAAAGAAGTTTAAGGGTCTAGAGACATACTTGGGGAGAATGAGGTCAAAGTTGGAAAGTGGATTCGTGAAACTGTCTAGAGGTGAGAGGTGGGGTTATAAGGTTAAAACTAATTTTCGATTGCCAGGCAAAGAGATAATAGCAGAGGGAAAAAGCGAGACATTGCTCTCGGCAATTGATCAGGCCTATGCCAAAGCTTCGCGGGAAGTTCAAAAATATTTAGAGAAACTAAAAGATCGCCGAAAGCGTTAAGCAGAGGGTTTTTTGAGCTGACGTACCACCACGAGAGCGACAAACAGAAATATCATGGCTGAGACTTGCATGGGCGCGTTGTGATTGAAGGAAGTAAAAATGGCACCAGCGACGACGGGGCCAAAGATGCGACCGAGTGAACCGCTGGATTGGAGGAGGCCGAGTGTTTCGCCATACTCTGAGGGAGGGATGCTCTCAGTGGCGATCGCAGTAAGTGTCGGATTGGCTAGTGAATTGCCGAGTGGGATCATGATGTTACCCAAGATAAAGATGGGCAGATATGAGGCAGTGCCAATAAGGGTGAATCCTAGGGACAAAATAAGAATGCTATAAAACAAGGTTGAATACTCCCCAAATTTGGAAGTGGCCAGGGAAAGAATTTTGACTTGAGTAATGATTGCGACAATACCGATTAATGCAAAAATATATCCCACTTCCGTCGGACCCCAACTGTATTTGGCCTGGACAAGGAGAGCATAGGTCCCCTGCATGCCCGAGAATCCGAGTGAAAGAAGAAAAAATATCAACAAGAGAGTGCTTATTGGGGGAGTTTTTAATACCCGCTTGAGTTCGGTAAAGGTCATGGCGGTGCGCGGAGAGTCTTTGGCTTGTTTGACATTGACAGTTTCGGTTAAGAAAAGAGTGGTGGCAACGG
>DALYDJ010000038.1:0-7370 GCA_031973275.1 Candidatus Woesebacteria bacterium | reverse complement strand
AGTATACGACTTTCGATCGAATGAGGTGAAAAAAGCTTCAGAACAAAATCCTGAAAAGACAAAATTGTCGATGTATTTTATGGGTTTTGCTCAGTCGGAAATGGAGAGCCCTCATGATCTGACAGGGGCAATTATAGATACAGCTCGGGCAAATGGCGAAGTTCTATTGGTCCCACGATTCAAGGATTTGCCAGTTGTCGCCAATATAGAAGATGAGGTGCTCATGAGTGCTTTGGGAATCTCTGACAATCTAGACGAAAATGTAGAGAAGGTGAGGGGGATGTTAAGGGAAAGTCTAGGGCACGAGGGGATCCCTATCGATCTTGCGAAACAGAGCATCACCATGTATGGTTTTTCTGACGGGAACAGGACTTTGGTACAGATGTGTGGCCATATCAACGCGATTACTCCTGAGTCCGGAGTCGACGGGAAACTACCAGATAGGAAGATGGTATCACTTAGCTCTACTAGTATCATTGACGAAGCCTCGCGTGAGCGGCTCCCAACGGGTAAAACCCACACGGAGAGGTTCAATAAGCAGGTATTTTGGGCGGCAATCGAGGAAACTAGACTACGACTCAACCACTTAATCGACGCCGAGAAGAAAAAATTCGAGCAAGATTTTTATCATGAGTGCGAGAGTCGTGGGATTAAGGAAAATTCGAAGGAGATGGAACAGCTATATCGGGAGCTTAGCTTGAAAAAAGATGGATCGAAAGGAGAGGTGTATCCACTGCTCGCTCATGGATTGAAGCGTGTAGAGGACGCAGCCGAGGCTTGGGACCAGGCGGCGATTGTAGGTGTATTAAAGGAGGTAGTGAAACTAAACACTTTTCCCGCCGGGCGCGAGATATTTGGGCAGCAGTTTAAAGAATCATCGAAGGATAATCTAGGGATGTTGTATGACGTGCTCCAGCGAGCCGCCACAGGAGGACGCAAACAGAGTTACGAACAGTTAGGTCAAATGAGGAAGGAGGGAGTCTGGCGTTTTTTGCGATTTTTGTGGGAGGGTTATCGGGCTAGATCAGCGATTGACGCTCAGTTTGCTAATGCAGAGTATCGACAAGATGATATTTGCAATGGACTTGAAACTTTTGATATCGAATGCTTGTGGCCAAGAGAAGACTTGATAGCACCGGATGTGGCTTATGGGCAGACAGTGTGGAGGATACTGAAAGAAGATTATCAGAGTGGCATGGAGTCAATATTGGGCAGACTCCCAGGCGAGGTGCAGGCAGAATTGATACTGGCGATACAGTCAGGTGATAAAGAGCGACTCGGCAAGATTTTCTTGGAGAATATCGAGTCGTGCATAAAGCTCTTGTTCCCAAATGCACACAATGTATATGGCGAAACTGTGGGGCGACTAGGTGGGATGGACGGCTCCCATTTGGCGGTGACAAAGTCGGCTGAATTGTATGGTTTTAATCTGGCTGGACACGAGTGATAAAATTATAGGTCATGCGAATGGAGAGTTTGCGTAGCTTGATGAATGAGAAAATCCTTGGCAACGAGGCTGAGCGAAACATGGCTGGGCTCATGTTTACTCACTATGACAAGATAGCGAATGTATTAGCAGAACCTGCTGGTGGTGCCATAAAAGAGGCTCACTGGGCAATGGACTGGCGGAAAATCGAAGATTTTAAGAAAAGAGAAGTGCTGGTTGTAGCCGGGATGATCCCGGCGGTAGATGAAAACGAAGGTCAAATACCAGAGATATTGGCTACTCCGACTGTTTTTTGTATTCCTAAGCATCTTATGAAAGAGGATGAATGGCAGTTATTTGATGAAATAGGGGACAGGAATCGCGAGTCGCAAAGTAAAAGAGAGTTACTAATTAGAGCGATTATTCATGACCCTGCGATGTTAAAGTTGTATAGTTTGCATGGATGGGGTGGCAATCCTTATACCTCGGTTATGCCAATGGCGGATCTGACAGGTGAGCACGATGCGATTGCAGTACTCGGTGGTGTGATGGGATCGATGGGGACCATGAAATCTCGTAAGCGAGTACTTGGTTCACATCATAAACGTGCGTATGGTTGGGAGACTATCCGTGGGCAAGTAATCGGCATGATGTACTACTTAGAAGGTAGAGAAATGTTTCAACATAACCTGGATAGTGGTCGAAAATTTGATCGAGTTGTAATTGGTCATTCTATGCAAGGTCAAACAGCGACAAAATGTTTGACTCGAGATCGTAAGAAACTACCCAGGACATTCTTTGTCCCTATTACGCCAGTACTAGGAGGAGAAAGTAAAAGTGCAAGATCTCTGTCTAAGCAGGTTGAGTATTTGAAGGATGAAGGTAGAAATGTGATTCTTGGTTATGATATCCCTGGCCGGTTGATGAGAGTCGAGCTGGCGACTATAGGGGCAATCCTTGATGAAGAGGTAAGGCGAAAAATATTAATGTCGCCGCTTGGGCTGATGGCTGTAAAGATGATAGTTGATGGCTATCTCCGCAAAGAGAATCCATATGGCGAAGAACTAATTGTTTTGGCACATCTAATCGAGTATTTGACTAATGCTGAGGCAATAATAAATGCAACACATCTGCTCCATAATGCCGAGCCTGCGATGGGGAATGAGACGGTGCATAAAATAAATGACATTGTTGATGTCATTATGCTGGTTTATGCTGGACACGATCCAGTTCTGCCACCAGGTGGACTCTCTGCGTTGGCACGACGGATCAGTGTCGAGTTGCGTGCAAGCGTAGTCCCTGAAGGTACTACTCTGGTTGTGAGTGATAGTCGACCAAAACAACTACGAATGTGTTTTTTCGCGACAGATGGTCATTACCTTAGAAAAGGGAGTTTTATAGGGAGTGGGGGATTAAGTGATGAGCTCAAGGTAGCTTTGCGGTAGAATACTAGTATTGCGGGGTGTGGTGCATCGGTGGCATTCTCGGTTCGGAACCGAGAGGTAGAGAGTTCGATTCTCTCCACCCCGACAGAAGATAATCACAAATCATCAATTCTCAAACTCTCCAATGGGGTTTATGGTGTAAAATAGGTATAATAATTTGGATTAATGGAGGAGATAAACATGACCATGCAACGCACTGTAGTACTAGTTAAACCAGACGGGCTCCAGAGAGGACTAATTGGTCCGATCATGGCGAGATTTGAACAAAAAGGACTGAAACTAATCGGTCTCAAGATGATGCGTCTCAACGACGAGCTACTGGATACCTGGTATGCACATCACAAAGAAAAATCTTTCTTCGCCGATCTGAAAGCGTTTATGACCTGGACTCCTATCGTGGCGATGGTCTGGGAAGGCCAGGAGGCCGTCTCAGCAGTCAGAAAACTAGTGGGGGTGACAAAGGGATATGATGCCGAAGCGGGGAGTATCCGAGGTGATTTTGCGATGTCAGGGAGCCAAAACTTGATCCATGCTAGTGATGAGCCAGGCAATGCTGAGAAAGAAATAAATCTCATTTTCACCCCTGAAGAGTTGTTTGAGTATGAAAACGCTGAAGAGTGCCTGATCTACTCGGACTTTGAGCGGGGGAAGTAATCATTATATATTTTCCTGCCCGGAAAGAGGAATATGCCATCGTTAAAGGATGTAAAGAATGTACTGACACAGTATTCGACAACAGGAAGCATAGAAGCTATTGGATCAATTGGAAATAATGACTTGGAAATGTTGATGTCCGAAATAGTATCTACTTGTTCTCCAGAACTGATGAAAGGAATAATTCCTACATTAAGCCAATGGTTTGACACGATTAGTTTACGTAGAGGTGGTATTAACCCTCAGATTAATAATAATTTGAGCTCTGCTTATGAATTAGAGCAACAGACTATACGCAAGCAAATAGATGAATTTCTCAGTGCTAGCGGTGAGCAAGATCATGATCAATTAGCTGATGACGCAATTATTAATTTCATCAGTTTGATGAGTTTTGTAGAATAATGTGCGTATTGCGTGTGTAGAACATATCCTATAGAATATGAGGTATGTCTTTATACGAATATCTGCCAGGTTATCGCGATCTCATGCGTGCAGTCTGTGGCGTTGGTTTTACTGAGCAAACTGTGACATCGAAATATCCTGAGACGAATGGTGAGAAATTTACTAAGTTTGTGTTAAATGCTCAAGAGATAGCAGAAATACTAGAGCTGGTAGAGAAGCCACAGCCTTTAACAATCGAAAATATTAGAGAGGCTTTTGGTGAATTTTTTGGTGAACACTATGGTACTTTAGATATTATTGGACCCCCAGTAATGGCTGTCATAGTAACTGCCGCATTATGGTCATATAAGGTGAGGGAACCGCTGATTCGAGAGAATTTCCATCGAGATGGCTTGAATTAGTGATAATCTCGTGTGTCCCGACCGGGAATTGAACCTGGATCGGAGGTTTAGGAAACCTCTGTTCTATCCATTGAACTACCGGGACGCAGGGGTATTATACTAGGTCGCAAGGACTTATTTTAGTTTGATCGTATAAAGGTTGGGGATCGTGCCCTCGGAGAAAGAGAGGCGGGTGATGATCTTGGAGCCGTCTGGCCAGGGATAGACAATTGATGGGTCCATGGGTCCGCCGTAGATTGAAAAGCGGTTGGTCCCGTCGTACTCGATGATATCGATCCCATTTTCGGAGGTCAAGATCAAGTGACTAGAGTCTGGATACCACTGGATCTTACCCACGAAGATCGGGGAGTACTGAGCATTGAATAAAGTAATACTCTCGAGCGTAGAGACATTGTTTTGCAACATGTGAAAGGCGGAGGGGGAGGAGATGAGCTCGGCGGGGATTGACTGGGTAAAATTGGGGAGGAGGGTCAGCTTGGAGGGAATAAATTTAGATTCTAGATTCGAGATGCTAGGAGAGAGAGGTTTTTTGATAGTTAATTTGGTTTTAGGCGATGAAGAGGGGGAGGGGCTGGGAAGTGAGCCTTGTGCGATCAAGAAGTTTTTGTCTTCTTTGAGATCGTAGATATACCAAGATCCAGGATTGATCCCGCGTGATTCGGGCTGGGTAGAGGAGGAGGGCAGAGCCTCGATTAGATGGGAAGGGATATCGAGGGCGGTCGTGGCTTGGTAGAGGAGTTTTTTGTTGTCGGGGGAGAAGTAGAGATTGGTGGCCGAGCCAGTTGCGACCGTCGCCATAAAATCGGGTAGTTTGAGGAGTTGGACTCGCTCCTCTCGAGCCAATTCTAGCTCCCATTCCGAGAGGATCTGGGGGAGGCGCACAGTCACATCGGTCAAATCGGCCAGATCATTAAACGTGTTGGCGCTGACGAGGATATGGGCTCCGTTTTCAAAGGCTACGAGAATCTCGCTACCATTTGGGCTCCAGGTGTAGCTACTGGTGACATAATTGTATCCAGGCTCGGTACGGGCGATTTGCCTCGCAGTTTTGTTGAGATTGATGGGGGAGGAGGATAGGTCCTGGACATAGAGACCGTTTTTGGCGAGAGCAGAAGCAGAGGCAACGGTAAAGGCCAGCTTGGTGCCATCTGGCGATGGGATGGCCTGGATAGCCCCGGTGTAGGTGAGAGGCTCCAAGCTCGGGCTAATGGGGAACAGCTGGGCACTAGTCTCGGTGACAAGCTCGGCTGTGATTTGGAGTTGCTTTTTCCAGGTATGGTAGCCGTCTTTTTTGATTTCGACTTCGTAGATATTGGGATCGAGATTGAGAGTGTTGTCGGTGGCGGTCGTCAATTTGCCATTAATATAGACCTCGGCGGCAGTGGGGTAAGATCCAGCAGAGAGGAGACCGGTACCTTTGACAGCCCCGCTCCTGGTGGGACGATAGCCTTGCGCATAACGGATCATGAGGAAAGTACCAGCCGTGATAAAGAGAATGGTAGCAAGGAAGATTACGAGGCGCATTTTGGCGGGAGAAGGGAGGGCAAGTTTAACAGCTTTCATATGGTTATTATAGCAAACTAGCAAGTTACAAACTATCTGGGAGTGGCGCTCGCGGTGGCGAGCGGTGAGGCGAGAGGAGGGATGGCGATAAAGGAGTAGCTAAACTTGGCGTCGGCAGAGACCGGGAAATCGGTGTTGATAGTAAACGATCCTTGATCGGCCGTGACCCAGTATTTTTTGGCGGGGGCAAAGTCGGAGGTAAAAGTGACGCTGACGGGGGTAGTGGGAGGCAGCTTTTCTGCGGTGACTAAAAGCTGATTTTTGTTTTTGGGGAGGGTGGCGATCCCAGTAATGAGGGAAGTATTGTCGAGATTGATGGTTGTGACGGGGAGAGGCTTGGCGTCTTTGAGTAACTCAGATGATAAATGATCCTGGAATTTGAGGAGCAAATCGTCGACGCGAGGATCTTGAGTGGTGGTGGCGACTCCCTGGACTGCCCCGGTTGCTGCAGGCTGGGGAGAGATGGGGGTGGATCCTTGATTAAAGATCAAGTGGTAGCAAATGATGAGTGTGAGGGTAATGACCAAGTTCCAGATTTGATTGTCCAAGCTCCAGCCTGATTTTGGGGGAGTGACGAGTGAGACTGGCTTGGCAGGCAAGGACTGAGGACGGGTAGGGGACGGTGTCTGTGGAACTGGCGGGCTAATGGGCTCTAATTCTGGTTCGGGTGGCAAGTCTTTGAGCTCGTCCAGTTTGGCCAGCAATTTTTGGCGGGGGTAGTAGGTATTGCCTGAGGTAATCAAAGGATGGATCTTGCCTTCGTTTTCCCAGCGAGCAATGGTCGAGGGAGAGACACCACAGATCTTGCTGGCTTGGAGGGGAGTAAGGAGATCGCTTTGCTCGTTGATAGTCCCATGCTTGATGGCGTCGAGGATTTGGAGATCTTCGATGGAGTAGCGACGTTGATTGCCGAGGGTGCGACTAGGTTTGAATCTCCCGGCATCTTCCCATCGCCTCAGGGTTTTGTCCGACAACCCTAGCTTGAGGGCTACTTCGATAATGGTATAGAGTTTGTCCATAACTTGTACATCCAGATAGTTGTCTAAGTTTGTTGGGGATGTTTTTAGTGTAAAACTGCGGGATAAGGATGTCAAGCCGGAATAATTAACGCTTATAACCTATCTGAAATGCGGTAATAAAAGATATAGTGCGGTAATAGCGGAAATGGCGTGAAAACCTCGCTTCGCTCTGTGGGCTACCCTGGGGCAGGGTGCCAATATTCGGTTTTGAAGATCATGGTAAAATGAATAAATATGAAGTTTGGTAAGCGTTTAGGGATAGATCTGGGGACAGCCAATTCACTGGTGTGGGTCGCGGGAGAAGGACTGGTACTCAACGAGCCGACCGTAGTTGCAGTTAATCTGGGCGATATGCGTGTGGTAGCAGTCGGTAACGAAGCCAAGACAATGCTCGGTCGGACACCTGGCAATATTATCGCTAGTAGACCCATGAAAGACGGCGTGATCGCAGATTACGCGG
>DALYDJ010000037.1:0-7785 GCA_031973275.1 Candidatus Woesebacteria bacterium | reverse complement strand
AGGAAATAGTATATGTAGGTGACCGCGAAGATATTGATGTTGAGGGGGCTAGTGGGGTAGGGATGAGGACAATATTTGTGGGTGGTACGAGCGAGAAAGCTGATGCGAGTTGCCAGACAGTGTATGATATAGAGCTAATGCTCGAGTAATATGTTGACTGTTTATGGCGATAGCAATCTCTGAGCATTTGTCGCGTATATCCCCAGAGAAAATTCCTTCCAGCACGAAGTTTCCAATTGAGAAGATGATGAGGTACATGCCTAATCACTTTTATATGGACTTGAAAGAGAATTTACAGAGTAGTGGAAGAGGTGTGGTTTGGGATATTGGGTGTGGGTCAGGAGCATCGTTAGATTTATTAGACTTCTGTGGATTTGCTGGTTGGGGACTAGATGTTAACGAGAATGCCGTTGATCAAGTTAACGGTAAGAAAGATCGGTTTGCAAACAGGAGCGATATAACAACTTTTGGAGATGGAATGGGACTAGGATTTATACGCTGGATAGAAAGTGTTGACGCTATGCACATAGAGGCACTTGGTCCAAGTTTACTTGGAGATAGTTGGATGAGAGCATTTAATTCTATGGATGTGGCGCTCTCACCAGGTGGGTATATATTTTTAGCAGATTTTGCTCGAAATGATAGGATTTATCCAGAACTTTTGGATAATCATACTTTATTAGAATGCAACGCTCAAATAGTTAAGTGGACTAGGAGGATGGAAACTAACATGCGAGCATTCGGAGATTTAAAGCTTAACGATGGACAACCTTTCCCATATGGTGCTGTAGCTGTTGCAAATCCGGGTAGACATAAAAAGTCTTATGATTGGAATGAAAATCCAGTTGCTTTAAGGCATGCGTACGATTTTCGCGATCAGTGGCCTGAGTCGAGTATTTTTGAGAGGTTTGCACAAAATATGGATATTGCGCAACTTAAGGATTACGCAGTAGGGGTGTTGGGATATGAAGTTGTCGAGTGGGATATTGTCGAGTGGCCATCAAGGACTCAAGGAGATTGGTATCCAGGGTTAGTAGCCGTGTTGCAGAAACCACATTTGTTTCGCTATCATCCATGGAAAATAGGATTGGATCCTAGAAGTGATGACTACTGGGAAACTTGGAAAGCTAGAAAGCGTGCTGCCGGGCCTTTCCCAACAGAAATTGATGTATTTGTATCTAGATTTGCTGACGCTCTTCAGGATCGAGATAACCATCAGCCAGTAGTATTCGAGTTGGTGCGCAGGTTGCTTGGGAAAGCTATAGAAACTGAACAGAAGTTGGTTTCTGCCTCCTAATTATAGTAGGATAGGGAAGTTATGAAAATATATTTTGGGGCGTCATTTAGCTTGGATAGGTCACTTCTCCCTGTTTATGATGAGGTAGTTGCGAATATTAAGAAATTGGGACACGAGGTTGTGTCTGAGCACGTAACAAACCCGCTGACTCCTGTAGGGGACGGACTTTCACCAAAAGAGTTGTTTGAACGTGAAGCAAAATTGATCGCCAGTGCAGACTGTATGGTGGCCGATGTAACACTCCCGTCCTGGGGGACGGCATTCCTCATGGAACATGCACTATCCCAGGGTAAACCAGTTTTGGCATTATTTTACAAAGAAGCAGCTACACCGCTGCCATTCATGATTGCGGGACATCCTGATCTTTATGTGGCTCACTATAGCAAGGGTAATGTGCGGACTGTACTCAAGAAAAACCTAGACTATTTTGAGTCTATGAGTCACCGCAAAGGCAAGCTCATTGTGATCGACGGGACGGATGGGAGTGGGAAAGGGACACAGACAGAACTACTGCTTAAGTATCTGGATGAAAATAAAATTAAGAATAAGTATATCGATTTCCCTCGCTACTACACCTCTTTCCATGGTCAGATGGTGGGGAGGTACCTCTCAGGTGAGTTTGGGAGTCTTGAGAGCTCGAGTCCTTACCTGACTTCGCTTTTCTATGCGATGGATCGTCTGACGGCAAGGGATGAGATCGTAGACTGGCTAGAGGAGGGCAACACGGTAGTAGCCAATCGGTATACGACCAGCTCGATGGCCTTCCAGACCGCAAGGATAGATAAAGATAAGAGAGAGGAGTTCCTCAAGTGGTTATACGAGATGGAGTACAAGGAGCATAAGCTACCCAAAGAGGACATCGTCATTTTCTTGTATGTACCAGTCGAGATCAGCCAGAAACTGATCGAGCAAAAAGCCAAGCGCGACTATACCAAGGGTCAGAAGAAAGATATCAACGAAGCCAATGTGGCGTATCAAAAAGAGGTTTTGTCGCTTTACCTCGAGCTTTCGAAGAAATATAAGCACTGGGAAGTGATCAAATGCACAGATTTTCAGGGCAAACTATTGTCCATACCGGTGGTGCAGAAGAAGATTGTGGCGGCGCTAAAAAAACACGGGATCATTTAGTTTTTCCATGGCAATCTGTTCATCTCAAACGCAAAGGCGGAGGTATTTTTCTGGTTAAAAATCCTCCTATGACTCGGCCCGTCGGTCTCCGTCGTCTTTGCAACTTGATCTGAACAGACTGTCATGTATATACACAGAGATAGTCGTGTTTTAAGGTAATATATAGATATGAAGTTTTTTGAGACGATGAAGAGGCGGAGAGAGAAAAAGTATCAGATCTTGTACAAGCGAGGACCATCCACGCTGGCTCTCGTATTTGCCGGCATGGCACTAGCCCTGTGGTCGATATTTGCGATCCTGTCTAGCTATCCAGTCGGTCTATACCTCTATTACAGTGTGCTACCCAAGACCAGTCAGCTCCTGGCCCAGTCGCTACAAAAGTCTAGTCAGGAGATGGTAAAAGACGCTCAGGCGACCAACAACCCTGTCATGCCAGGGACAGAGGTGATTAGCCAGATCAGTAAGGATCTCTCGCTACCTGAGGGCCACTATCTAAGTATCCCCAAGATCGGAGTGGACTCGGTCATCTGGGAGGGCGAGGGAGAGGGGGTAGAAAGGGCGCTAAGGAAGGGGGTGTGGAGAGTGGGGGACTTTAGTGTCCCAGGACAGCAGTTTGGCGAGGTAGGCGAGTTCCGGCCAGTGATCCTGGCGGCTCACCGATTTGGGTATCTAGAGTGGACGCAGGACTACCGCTTGAAGAATTCTTTTTACAAACTGCCTGATCTGAAACAGGGTGATGTGATAGAGGTGGTCTGGGACCAGCACCGGTATAAATACGAAGTGACCAAGGTCGAGGAAGGGACTGAGATCGCCGATTACTCGAGTGATTTGATCCTCTACACCTGCAAATTCCTCGTTTCTCCAATCCGGATTTTTGTGTACGCGAAGAAAATTTAATTATCAAATCATAAATTCTCCAATTCTCAAATTAGAATGGTTATAGGGTTGACAAAATGGTTATAGGGTGATAAACTCCGCCACATATGAAAAAACTAATTGTGGTTACCGCATTACTACTTACCTCAGTTCTCCCAGCTTCTGCTGAGACTGTTCGCACTTGCTCATCTGTATATGGTGGGGGAGAAGTATGTGGAGAGACTACAACTACCACTGTGACTCACACGGTCGTAGAGACTGGTGCCAATGATAACCAAATGATCAAACTCTTACTTAGTTTAGCTGGCTCTGCACTAGTTGCGACCGGACTATACAAACTGAGCTACAAAAACTACTTCCTCGGATAAACCTTTCACCATTTTTACTGGCTTTGCCCTGAGCCCAGAAACTTTCAACAAAAAGACTCAAGGCAAAACCAATAAGAATCTTTTGCACCTCTAGCACAAAATGCTATAGGTCAAAATACTGGTGTAGACACCAGGAATGGGGACAGCTAGGGCACCATGCCGCTGCCGGCAAGGCAGGGATGTTGTCCCCATTCTTGAGGTCACACTCAAGTCTGTGTAGCGTAGCGATACGTTACTATGAGCTCGAATGATTGGATTAGCACATCGCGTGCAAAACTCGATCCTAGAGCAGTTCTTTAACATAACGATGTTTGCATAAAATGCAGGCGATTTGGACTAAGGGAAAATTGGATTTCTTGGGGTCCTACCTGGCTAGAATAACTATGTTCTGCCTAGGTTGGACCCTAAGGAGGTACCAATCATGAATACAAAATTCAACCCCGTTCGTTTCGTTCAAATCCTCACTATCACCTTGGCTATTGTAGCCTTGGCGTTTGGTCAGGTCAGCTTTGTGGCTGCACAGTCCGGTACGTCTACCAACATCACCAGCTATGATCAGATCCCCGAAAAGGGTCAACTGATTATCCCGGCTGGAACAGGCTTCAAGGCACCTGCATTGATGCATGGGCTTGTAGCTACGATTACGTATGGCGGCATGGAAGACACTACGGCAAGTCTGACTAGCTACAGTAATGGTATCGCGAAAGATCGTGTCGCCAAATATGGTGGTTTAGTCTCTGACTATCCTACTGTGATTTGGACAGGCGCAAGCGATACAATTACAGGTACACAGAACTGTCGTGACGGCTTCTACAGTGACAGCGTTGTGATCACCAAAGGCGTAGTATACGGCGATAGGTGCCCTTTGATGATCGAATATCATCTTGAGCATTTCGTATCCGTTGCACCCGCTGCGACTGAGCCCCCCGCCGCCGCTGCCCCTGAATCAGCCAACCCATCCTCGATTGCTCCAGTTTTACCTGTGGTTCCAACCACAAGTATTCCAGGAGTTCCTGAGTGGTTTTGGAGTTTGATTCAGTGGTTGAGCCTTGGTTGTTTTGTGCTTTTGTTTGCCATGCTGGCGGCTTATGCTGCTTATGTGGTAATCAAGCCTCGCCATGGCTCAAGCTGGGCATTAGGCCTCGCCGCAGTCGCGTTCTTTATCTCGTTTATTCCGTGCATGTGGTTTTTGGTCATGATTTCTCTTGGAATTTATTCCTTGACCCGCGTGAAAACGGTGACCATTATCCCACCTGCCGAATAGGTGAGTGAACGTCCCGCCATGGACTGTATAAGAACCTTTTCGGTTCAGTGGCGCATGTTATTGCACATCGTTTTGTTTCCCCCTGAGGAGTCTGTCGAGCAATCGGCAACAAATTAGGGGGGTAACACAGTATTCATCAGTTAAACTGGTGGATAGTGTGTTATGAACAAAAGAGAAATGGATTTAATCAAAAAATATGATACATCGGAAACGGTGTGTCTTGTCACGAGTTACCCCGATAGGCACGGTGAGTCGGCGGAGCGGAATGCGATTGCCAACTATAGCCGTGAACTCGTACAAGAAATGGGGAAGAAAACACCCATGATCGTGATTGCAGAAATACTGGATAAATCTACGATGTATGAAGAGGATGGCGTCCTGGTCGTGCGATCATTTACTCGCGATAGTTGGACCATGAATGTTCAGATAATCAAAGCTTTAAAGAAATTAACCCTGACAAATCAAGTTGTATTGCAATTCGAGTTTGGGGTGTATGGGGGTAGCATTACAACATTCTTAGCATCACTGCTCGGTTTTATGGTCAGAATGACTGGTAAGAAATTTAGTGTGATGATGCACCAAGTGACCGATGACTTAGGAGAATTATCTGAGCATCTAGGGATAGCTCCAGTGGGAGCAAAAACGTTGGTTTACAACCTAGGGATGCGAACTTTTTATGTATTAACTGGGTTATTGTCTGACCGAGTCCTTGTACACAATACCTATCTAGCTAAAAAACTATCAACCTATGTGAATGCAAAAAAAGTACAAGTGGTACCACACGGGGTAGGTACAGCTGGTAAAACGCCAACCAAGCGACAAGGTAGGTCCAGGCTCGGGTGGAAAGATGATGAATTTGTTATTTTAGTGTTTGGCTATCTCTCCTGGTACAAGGGTAGTGATTGGGTGGTAGAAGAGATTGGTAAGATCATAAAAAAATATCCATCAAAAAAGATAAAACTAGTGATGGCAGGCGGGGAGAGTGGGACGCTACGTGATATGCCACATTACCGTCAATTTGTGGACAAGTTATATAACCTGACTCGACAATACAAGATAGAAATCACAGGATATGTACACGATAAGGATAAAGCCAATTACTTTGTCGGATGCGACCTTGTAGTGCTTCCACACCGTGTAGCTATGAGCGAGAGTGGAGTGATGGCGCACGTGGCAATGTATGCTAAGCCATTTTTGGCTAGTATGCCCCGAACGACAAGCCTACATAACCCTGAGCTAGTAAAACAAATAGGATTTACTTGGGGAAAGGAAAGCTTGGAAAAGAAATTGATCAAAATGATAACTGACAAAAAATTACGATCTAAAGTGGCTACTGCGATTGGTAAGCAGGGCAAAGCACATAGCTGGGGAAATGTAGCTGAAAAATACTTGGTAGCTCTACCTAAGACAGGTAATGAGCGATATACTGGAGCCAAGTATGATACTCAAGTGGCTGTCTAAGTTTTGGCCGATTTTTATTTTAGTTTCTCTTGCAGGTTTTGTGGCGTGGAAAAATGTAGTGCCGGGAACATATCTGACAGGTTGGGATAACCTACATACAGAATTTGATTTTAAAAATAATATCATCGATCGTGGAATAAATGGTGTGTGGCAGTACTATCAGGGTCTAGGAGTTCCCTCTGGAAATGCACATGTTGCCGATCTACCTAGACAACTTGTACTGTGGGTTGCTAGCTGGGTGATACCACAAAATTTGATTCGCTATGGATATCACCTCACAGCGTGGTTGGGTGATTGGCTTGTACTTTTTAATCCTTAAGCAGTTAGTTAGTGAGATTGGGTATCGAAAAAAACAAGTAGCTGCCTTGGTTGGGAGTATTTTTTATCTCTTTAACCTGGGGACTTTGCAAAACTTTTATGCACCATATGAATCATTTTCGCATTTTTATTTGATGTTACCTTGGCTTATATATGTCTTATTGAGCTACCTCCAGAATGGAGGTAAGAAACAATTGCTGTGGTTCGCACTGGTAAATTTACTAGCAGTATCGATGAGCTATATCCCGACAATTTTTATTGTCTATATGTTAGTGGTAGGGATAATGGGACTCAATGAACTAATAGCTAGTAGGCTAAAAAACTGGAAAAAGGTGCTAATGAGTGGCGTAGTGATTGTGATGGTAAATTCTTTTTGGTTGCTGCCTTTTGCACATTTTGTAGTTAATAACACCAAAGAAGTGGTGGATGCCAAGATAAATAGAATGTTTACTCAGGAGGCATTTTTAAGAAACGAGGAATATGGGGAGCTGAAACACTCGCTGATTATGAAGGGATTTTGGTTTGATACGACGGATATGACGATGATAGAAGGCGAGCACGACTTTATGATGAGGCCATGGATCGATTATCTGGGGAAGCCAGAAGTAGCGGCAATGATGTGGACATTAATAGTAATGATTGTGATGGGGTATTTGTATGCACTATTTACAAGAAAGAAGTCTTCGTTGATGTTTTTGAGTATTACGTTGATTGGGTTGTTTGCTTTGATAAATACTAATTGGCCGAGTGGGGAATTGTTTAAATTTATGCAAGAAAAGATCCCATTATTTGGGCAAGTACTGCGGTTCCCGTATACTAAATTTATATTACTTGTGGTTGTGGGATATTCTGTAGGATTGGCCTGGTTCGTAGAGATGGGAATGAAGTACGCGAAAAATATTGGATATTTATTTGCCTTGACGACAATCGGCGGAATACTATTTGTACAGAGGCCAGTATTTGAGGGTTATTTCTTTTATAATAATTTAAGATTAAAGATACCTAATGAGTACTTTGAGTTATTTAAGTTTTTCCAAAATGAGGACAGATTTAGAGGTAGGATCGCAAACTTA
>DALYDJ010000036.1:0-7973 GCA_031973275.1 Candidatus Woesebacteria bacterium | reverse complement strand
TTGCGTTTCGGGGATTGCTGGCTATCGTAATGGTGATCCATACCTTGTTTTTTGCTAAACTAGCTGAGCTGTTTTGGCAAAAAACTCGCCCAGGACTGCAATATGTCAGCACAATCTTGTTTGTCATTCTAACTACCTTGCCTACTTTTGAGGGACTGACCGTCAATGCCGAACTACTGATGATGATGCCAGTAACCATTGCGCTAGTAATCATGTGGAACGCTAAGATGAATGAATGGCAAAAATTCGCAGTTGCGGGAATGCTCGGTGGGATTGGGTGGTTATTTAAAATCCCCGTGATTGCAGACATGGTAGCGTTGGGATTGTATTTTTTTGTGTATAAGAAAAATACTTTAGCCGAAGGCTTGAGAGCTTTGTTTACTAAGTCGTTTGTGGCATATACTCTAGCTTTTGTGGCTCCCCTTCTGTCAACTTTTATTTATTACTATTTAAAAGGGACTGGACCAGACTATTTGGCGACTGTCCTGACAGTGAATCTGGGCTATGTGTCTTCGTGGTCAACTAATTCTTATACATTTAACCCCTTCCGGAGCGGGCTGGTGGTTAGAGCAACGGTGTTAGCGATATTTTCACTCATGCTGTATGTTTATCGTAAAGCACTGGACAAGAACTTTGTTCTGGCAACGCTATGGGTAGGGTTTTCTCTTTTTGGGGCTTTGTTGTCGGCGAGACCTTACCCTCACTATCTACAAGAACTAGTTGCGCCGCTGGCACTGCTGGTGCCATTTGTGTTTGTAGCGGAGAATATTTTGACCTGGATGGTGATAGCAATTGTTTTGGGAACCTTTATTTTGGTTCAAAATCAAGTCAAGTTTTGGGGTTACCCGACGATTAGTGTTTATAAGAATTACTATGAGTATGTAACTAAAAAGATTGGTTGGGAGGAATACTTGAGTCGCTTTGACAATGCCAAGCGTAACTATGAAATTGCAAAATATTTAAATGAAAGATTGTTGGCTGAGGATCAAATATTTATCTGGGGGACCGACCCGACGATATACAACTTGACTAATAGATTACCTTCGGGAGGCAAGTATATTGTGAGCTTCCATGTCAGAGACTTGAAGAAATACGATTACGTGATGGAAAATCTGGAGCGAACCAGGCCAAAATATATTATTTTATTGCCAGGTGCCGGTGAGTTTGTCGAACTATCATCAAAGATATCTCAAGAATACGTTTTGGCAAGAGTAAGTGATAGTGCAGAAATTTATATTCTTTTAGACAAATAGTCATGACTAAGAATACAAAGACCTTTAATATCAGGGAAACAGCAGAGACATTGGTGCCAGATAGACTAGGGAGAACTAGTTATTTGATAGCACTAATTATTATCGCAGTGATGATTGCAATCATTGCTTTTTTGTATAACCGATTACCCAGGTCGATCCCCCTCTATTACACTTTGCCGTGGGGAGAATCGCGAATTGCCCCAAGAATTATGATTTACCTGTTACCCGCAATTGCAATGGGATTTTTTGTCGTCAATTTGGTGCTAGGTCTGATAGAGAGTAAACTTTCGCCACTTTTGCCAAGAGTTTTGGCAGTCGCTACTGCCGTGCTTGGTGGAATGTGTCTCATGTCGTTACTTTTTATTATTCAATCCATCACTTTATGATTTCGAGCCTGGTAGTTGTGCCATTTGTATTTAGCTTGATAGCCTCGATTGCGATAACCTATATTACAATTTTGGTTTACCGTGGACTCGGACTGGTTGACAGATCAACCAACAAACAACATGCAAAACATATTCATTCGACTCCAGTCCCAAGAGGTGGTGGTATCCCGATTTATATCTCAATGCTGTTTGCCGTATTGATGTATGGCAAGATTGATGCGCAAATTGCCGGGATATTTGTCGGTGGGTTGATTATCGCCCTCGCCGGAGTAGTTGACGATATTTTTGATATTTCTCCCTATTTACGACTAGCTCTTGGAGTGTTGGCGGCAATCATAGTTGTGATGAGTGGAATCGGAATCGCATATGTAAGTAACCCAATCGGGAGCGGAGTAATCCAGTTTAACTTGGAAATATTTACTAGTTTTATTACGGTATTGTGGATAGTCTGGGCGATGAATTTTGTAAACATGGGAGCAAAAGGACTGGATGGTCAGCTCCCCGGCGTGACAACGATTGCGGCGGTAGTGATGGGGATTTTGTCGCTTAGATTCGTCGGAGATCCTACATCCTGGTCTAGCTCTTATATGGCGTTTGCGCTAGCGGGAGCTTATGCTGGACTACTGAGTTTTAATATCTATCCTCAAAAGATAATGCCAGGCTGGGGTGGGGGCGCACTCGCTGGATATTTTTTGGCGGTGCTGTCGATTTTGTCGGGCGCAAAAGTGGCAACGGCACTAATCGTGCTGGGAGTACCGCTGATGGATGTTGTGTATGTAATTGTACGTAGAGTAGCGGCGGGTAAATCTCCTGTCTGGGGAGACACTAACCACTTACATCACCAATTGCTCAAGATCGGGTGGAGTAAAAGGCAAGTGGCACTATTCTATTGGTTGATAACGGCCCTACTTGGTGCAATTGCCCTCCAATTGAATAGCCAAATGAAAATCTATACAATCTTGTTAATCGCAATTAGCGTAGGAGGAGTGTTGCTGTGGATCAATTTATTCTTATCTTCAAATCAATCAGGGTAGCTCAATGGGTAAAAAACATTGTAGTTTTTGCACCGATAATTTTTTCGGGATTTTTGTTTGTACCTGGATATTTTGGTAAAGTTCTTTGGGCTTTTAGCTTGTTTTGTTTGTTGTCCTCGGCGATATATTTATTTAATGACTTGATTGACATAAAAAGCGATCGGCTCCATCCGTTTAAAAAAAATAGACCAATCGCTAGTGGGAAACTCGCGGTAGAGTATGCGATCTTTTTGTTTTTACTACTTTCTGGCCTATCGCTATGGTTAGGTTTGATGACTTCGACTTTCTTTTTTGTGAGTATGGGAGTTTATTTTGTAATGAACATTCTTTACTCCCTGTGGTTAAAACAAATTCCCATCCTTGATGTGTTTGTAATTGCGGCAGGTTTTATTTTGAGAATATATGCCGGTTCTTTTGTCATCAACGTACATATGGACGTCTGGTTTTTGCTGACAGTGGTCTCGGCATCCTTGTTTTTGGCGGTTGGTAAGAGGCGAAGCGAGATGACACTCTTGAGTGGAGCGGGGATCGAGGCAAAAAATCTGCGTGGTACGCTCATTCATTACACCCCATCCTTGTTAGATGCATATACTTCGATGTTTGCAAATACTACCTGGCTGACTTACGCCTTGTTTTCCTTTTTGCATCCGCCGTTTACGGCAGAGGGCAAAGTCCTCAAGCTGTTTGCGATGCTGCCGAGGACCCTGCTGGTTGATAAATGGCTAATGGCGACGGTCCCAGTGGTGATTTTTGGAGTTATGCGATACATGCAGCTCATCTACGAAAAAAATGAGGGCGAGTCACCGCACAAAGTGATTATGTCGGACAAAACACTGCTATGGGTGGTGGGGCTTTGGGGGGTGATGGTAATCACTATTTTGTACTTCGTATAAATTGGCAAGACCAGTCGGGGGTGTTATTTGACGAGGGTAGAGTACTTGGCAGAGACCCAGCCAACCGAACTCTCGAACTCGACTTTGTGCCAACCAAGGTCGGTCGTCTCTCCCAGATAGGGAAGTTTTTCCCCAGTATTGGCTTTGCCTAGCTCATCAGAGGACCCCGATGATTCTTTGCGTACTCTGAGCCAGCCGGTACCCGTCTCTTCGATCAAGATATACGGTTTGGTTGTTGGGGTAAGGGAAGTGGGAGAGGATGTTGCTTTAACAGCTGAAGGCAGAGATGGGCTCGGAAGCGGCGAAGGATCTATGCTTTGAGCCGGAGTAGCGGAGGTGGTCGATACCGGGTTGGGAGCAAGTGTGAAGTTGACGATCAAGTTGTAGCCTTTGACGGTATTAACCGAGAGAGTTTGCTCAAGATAGCCTGGGGAAGTGGCCAAAATATTGTGGGCACCGGGAGTAGTGGAAATTTTGGATAGTGGAGTAAAACCGCTCGGCTTGTCGTCGATCGTGACATTGATCGTGTCTGGCTCAGATATCACTGAAAGGTAGGTTTGGCCGGAAGGGTCTTCTTGAAGCTGAAGTGTGTAACCGGATGAATCTAGATCCGACTGAGCAAAGTTGCGCGTCACCACGGTGGAAACTTTGGAGGTCAGGACAACTTTGGTCTCAAATGGTGAAAGCGCCTCTCCACTACTGGGGACCAAGCGAAGGGTGTATTCCCCTGGCTTGAGATTTTTGTCGGAGAAAGGAGTCTCGCCCTTGTTGTCGCCATTTAAGTAGATGGTAGAGGGTGGATTGGTCGTAATGTCTAGACCAGCTGGAGGTTTCACAAATAAATCCTTGGGGGTGCAGCCGCCCAAAAGGAGAGAAAAACTGATAATGAGGAGAAGTTTTTTCATACGGTTATATGGTAACACGCTTGACAACTAAAAAAGTAGATTTATACTATTATTAGCACTCGACGAGCTAGAGTGATAACCTTAGCAAAAACATTAATTTATTTACGAGTGCGAGAGGAGAAATATATGGCTATCATAAGATGGGATCCCATGAGTTCGATGCTCCGCTGGCCAAACATCTGGGAAGATGAAGACTGGGGAGTAGCTGAAACAGGACCAAGTAACCTTGATGTGTACGAAACAAAAGATGAAGTGGTCGTGAAGGCAAATGTAGCGGGGATAGACCCGGACAAAGTTGAGATCACTTTTGAAAAAGGCGTACTTACTCTCACTGGCCAAGAAGATGTTGAGGAGAAAGAGGGTAAAAAATATTACAAAAAAGCTACAAGGTCATACTCTTACCGAGTAGCCGTTCCAGGCAACATAGATTTATCGGCAGAACCTGAGGCCAAAGTGAACCACGGAATAGTTTCCGTAACGTTTAAAAAGGCCGAGGAAGCCAAGCCGAAGAAAATTTCTATTAAGAAATAGAAATTAAGGAATTAGGAAGTAGTAACTAGACAACAGGAAGAGCCCTGCTCACAAGGCGGGGCTCTGTTATAATCAGTGAGTGGTTGGCGCAATGGCGAAGTGGTAACGCAGGAGTCTGCAAAACTCCCATGCGAGGGTCCGATTCCCTCTTGCGCCTCCGTACTTTGATCTTTTTGAAAATTTGCAACTAATGCTAGTTGTTGGCGATATCTCGCACAGTCTCGACCAATCTATTGGAGTATCCCCACTCGTTGTCGTACCAAGCAAAAACTTTGACTAGATCACCCCCGATGACTTGAGTGAGGGCTAAATCGACGATGGCAGACTCGCGACGGCCGATAATGTCAGAGGAGACAATGGGCTCGTCAGTGACAGCCAAAATGCCAGCCAGGTTGTCAGTCAAAATAGCTTGGCGGAAGAAGTTGTTGACCTCTTCAACATTAGTTGGACGTTTGACAATAAAAGTGAAGTCGGTGATGGAGCCGGTGATTGTAGGCACGCGAAGCGCAATCCCATCAAAGAGACCTTTGAGCGACGGGATGGCCTCGGTAGCTGCGATGGCTGCTCCAGTGCTCGTGGGCACGATATTGTGGGCGGCTGCTCTAGAGCGGCGCAAGTCCTTGTGAGAGGCATCCTGGAGGTTCTGGTCGTCTGTATAGCTATGGATGGTGGTCATGGCTGCCTTGGCTATCCCGAGTTTTTGCTCTATGACCAGAGCTACTGGCGCCACACAGTTGGTAGTGCAGGAAGCGTTGTTTAAGACGGCTATTGTATTCTTCCTATCCTGCTCGACAATCCCTGCTTCGTTGACGCCGATCACGCTGGTTGGGACATTACCGCCTTTAGCCGGGGCAGAGATGACGACTTGTTTGGCACCGCCCACCAGATGAGCTTTGGCTTTTTCTTCGCTGGTGAAGGCACCAGTTGATTCGATGACTACCTCGACACCGTATTTACCCCACGGGATTTTGGCTGGGTCGCGCTGAGCAAAAACTGGTACTTTGTATTTGGCATCCAGGATTAAATAGCCGATAAGTGGATCTTGGTCACTAGCGTCTTTAGCTGATTGATATTTTTCGTACGAGATATCGCCAGGGAAAATGCCGTAGGTGGTGTCGTATTTAAGTAAGTGAGCCCAACCCTCGATGTCCATGGAACCCGAGGTGTTGATGCCAGCCAAGCTGAGTATATCCTGGTGGTGTGCCCACCAGACACGGACGGATAAGCGACCTATACGGCCAAAACCATTAATAGAAAAAGACTTCATATTTTTCAGTATATAGGAATATGGAACTAGTGAATAGTCATATTTTGATATACTTTGATATATATGTGAGTCTACATCTGGATAACTGTTTTTCAAGCCTGGAAATATACCCTATAGGAGTTGACATTTAGGCAAAATTTGATAGGATCACACGCTTCAGGGCTAAATTAACCCTAATTATGAAGCGAACTTGGCATAAGGCCGCGATTTTTAATAAACAGACTTTTTCTCGGGTATTTGGGATGCAGATGGCTGGTCTAGCTACGGCATTGTCGATTGTGACCTACCCTACCCATGCGTTTGACTACAACCTGACCCCTGAGATCCAAAGTGAAAAAAATGAAGTAGTGTTGACTACCAAAGCTCAGTATTCCTTCCCGGTTGCACAAACACTCGGGATGTCCCAGGGATATCATGGACTCCACGCAGGGGTAGATCTGAGAGCTCCAAGGGGGACAGCAATCCTTTCGATGGATGAGGGGGTAGTAATCGAGGTAGAAAAGATGCTCGTCGGATATGGCCATTTTGTCCGCATTGCACACAAGGGCACACTATCGACACTGTATGCCCACCTAGACCAGGTGAGCGTGAAGCCAGGTGACAAAGTGAGTCGAGGTGAACAAATCGGAACGGTGGGAATGACGGGCTGGTCAACTGGACCACACCTCCATTTTGAGGTTTATGACGGAAATAGATCCGTTAATCCGATGAGTTATATTCCGGCAATTCGGTAAATGGGGCTATCAAACATTCTGATTGCCTGAAAATTACTGGACAATCGTTCCGATTTTTTCGCCCATGACAGCTCGCTTGGCGTTCCCCTTTTCGAAAAAGTTGAAGACCATAATGGGTAGCTTGTTGTCCATACACAAGGCAAAGGCGGAGGTATCCATAACCTCTAAGCGATCCTTGAGAGCGTCCATATACCCAAGTTGTTGATATTTTTTGGCACCGGGGAACTTGTTGGGGTCTTTGTCGTAGATGCCATCGACCTTGGTGGCCTTCATTATCACATCACAGCCTAGCTCGAGACCGCGCAGGGCCGCTCCAGTGTCCGTAGTAAAGTAAGGGGCGCCAGTGCCGGCCGCGAGGATCAGGACCCTACCCTTGTCCATATGGCGGATCGCACGCCTACGAATGTAGGGCTCGGCTACAGCGGGCATCTCGAGACCAGATTGGACACGAGTGTCTACCCCAATTTTCTCGAGAGCATCCTGGATAGCAAGGCTATTCATGACAGTCGCTAGCATACCCATATAGTCGGCGGTCGAGCGCTCGATGCCGTTGGCGGCACCAGCTATGCCACGGAAAATGTTACCGGCTCCAATGACAACAATGACTTGAGTACCCGTGTCGTGGATAGACTTGATCTCCTCGGCTACTTCTTTGGCGGCACCTGGATCGATGCCATATTCGCGGTCGCCCAGGAGAGACTCGCCACCGAGTTTGAGTAATACACGTTTGAAATGAGGTTTGATTGTCATGACAAGAGTTTATTGTAAGTGATAATTGCCATTTATCAACTCTTGAGCGTTACTAAGATTATTCCCTACGGTGTTACCCAGATATCCTCCAGCGAGACCGCCTACAATACAGCCAACCGCATTGCCAAAAATGGGAACCACGCTTCCAGCCATACTCCCCGCTAGACAACCTGCTGCAATACCCGTACCAGTGGACATAGTAGCCCTGACTGGCTTGTCT
>DALYDJ010000035.1:0-8076 GCA_031973275.1 Candidatus Woesebacteria bacterium | reverse complement strand
GTAGTTTTTTGTGAAATCTTCAAAATCTCCCTGACTTTATCAGGCGTAATCTCCATGACTTCGGCTACTTCTTCTGGTAGTGGTTCACGCCCCAATGTCTGCATGAGTTTGCGTGAGATACGGATCAATTTATTAATGGTCTCGACCATGTGGACGGGGATACGGATCGTCCGAGCTTGGTCGGCAATCGCCCGTGTAATCGCTTGACGGATCCACCAAGTAGCATAAGTTGAAAATTTAAAACCCTTTTTCCAGTTGTACTTTTCGACTGCTCGAATCAGTCCCTTGTTCCCCTCCTGGATCAGGTCTAAGAACGACATTCCTCGCCCAATATATTTCTTGGCAATCGACACGACGAGACGCAAGTTGGAGGAAGTCAGTTTTTCTTTTGCCTTGATATCGCCTGCTTCCGTTTTTTGTGCCAAATCGATCTCTTGGTCACGAGTCAAAAGCGGGATCCTCCCAATCTCACGTAGATACATCCTCACTGGATCAGAGATAGCTCTCGAGTCTAGAGTCGAGAGCACTTCCAGCTCCTTCTCCAAATCGGTAGTTTCGCGCTCAACTTTTTCCTCACCAGAGTCAGCCACACTTTCATACAAATCAATTTCTTTTAGTAATAGCTCTTCATATAGATCATCTAGCATGGGGACATGATGCTCAGCATCTGGGAACAAATCCATGATTTCGTCTTGTGTGACGTAACCACGAGACAATCCTTTGAGTATTAGTTCGCGAACTTTCTTCTTCCTCCCATCACTCATCTCTCCCGGTTCTAGACCTTGACTAGCCACTACATCCGCTTTTTTGGTGACAACGGGTTCAGACGCCAAAATTTTCGTTTTTTTCACTACTATTTTCTTCGATTTGACTGGCATTGTTATATTATACCAGACAAACTGGTTGACAGACTCACAAATCTAGCCTGGAGATCTGAGGTCACCTCTCCCTTTTTCTCAGCTTCGGCTATCTCGCTAGCCAATTTTTTTAATTCTGCTTTCACGTACATCCCCCTGATTTCTGATGCCACGGTGTCCCATTCTTTCTCTGGATTATCAACTCTCGACAAATCTTGCAAGTATGTTTCGTCGAGTAAAGGTTGCAGTTCTGGTGGCAAACTTTTAGAAAAATCTTGGATTTTAAACGCCGTTTTGGCATCGATATTTTGGAGTTTTGCAATTATTTTTTGGTTAGCCGGCAGACTCAACCAATCCAGATCTATCTTACTCAATTTTGGACCAATTTTTTCAAAATATTGCAAGGAGATTGCTAGTAAATAATGCTCGAGTTCTTCCCTCCTACTCAATTGACCCTTTTCAATCGACATCACTGTTTTTTTGAGGATGTTTAGCTCACGTTTTTTATTTGTCCTATCGATCTCGCTATAAATACTCTCCTCTGGTACGCTTAATTTTTTTGCCAATTCCCTCGTATAGTGAGCTCGCATCACTGAGTTAGTTATCTGCGACAAGGCAGGTACCACCTCGTCGGCGATTGCTTTGGATCCCTCTCCTGTTTTGGGGTCGTTCCGCACAAAGGCACTATCGATCAAAAAATCCCAGTAAAGTACGGATTTTTGGACCATTTCACGCCACCCACGGGGATTTTGGGTCGCGACATCACCCGGATCTTTACCTCCAATAATTTGTACAATTCTTATACTCAAATCTATATTTTCAGCTATTGTTACCGCTCTTTTTATAGCCTCCTGTCCAGCCATATCAGCGTCCATCGACATCACTACGTTCTTCGTCAATCGACTCATTAGCTGGGCTTGCTCATTGGTAAAGGCACTCCCCTTTATCGCCACCACATTTTTGACTCCCGCCTGCCACGAAGGCAGTACATCCAACTCCCCCTCTACCAACACGATTCCATCAGCCTTTCGAATCGACTCTCGATTCTCCCACAACCCATAGAGCATTTTACTTTTGCTATACAACATAGTCTCTGGTGAGTTGATGTACTTGGCTTCTGTCTCCGCCTTAGATAGTGTTCGGCCGGAGAACCCAACTACCACACCTTTGTGGTCTTTGAGGGGGAACATCACCCGTCCCCGAAACCTATCGTAAAAATGACTCGACTGACTCCTGTTTTCTGACTCCTGTTTTCTGATTATGAGTCCCGCCGCCTCTATATCTTCTGGTGCATATTTTTTCTTTTGCACCAGGTAGTCAGAGACGCTCCTCCATTGGTTTGGCGCGTAACCCAAGTTAAACAAGGCAATTGCCTCGCTCCCAATCCCTCTAGTTTTTAGGTAATCCCTCGCCTCTTCGCCAATTTTATGTTTGGTTAACAAAAAATGATAATACTCAGCTGTGAGCGACATTATCTCTAGTAATTTCTTTTTATACGCGTCCTGTGACGTGGGTCTATACGACTCGAGGGTAATCCCTACCCTCTTGGCTAACATCTCAAGGGCTTCGAGGAATGACATCCCGTCATACTTCTGCAAAAAACTAATCGCATCCCCCCCTTCTTGGCACCCAAAGCATTTAAAAGATTGCCGTTCAGGGGAAACAATAAAACTGGGAGATTTTTCTGAGTGGAACGGACAAAGACCTTTAAAGTGACGACCCGCTTTTTTTAGTACCACTCGCTCCCCAACTATCTCCACAATATCAACCTTGCTCTTGACCTGCTCTACCTGATCATTCATATACCCCCAATTCTAACACTGACACCTAATCTCTCTTACCCATGGCTTTAGCTACAAATGGCCTAAAACCATCAAGTTTTTCCTGCTCTTTATCAAACACAAAAAGTAACTTATTCATCCAGTTGTGGAGATCTTCCGCAAAATGGATATTTTCAATTTTAAAGTTTTTTATGTTACCGGCTGAGGAACGTGCCACAAAAGTCCCAAGTCCAAATATCGACTGAACATATCCTTTGCTATACGAGGCCGAATCTACCACCTTGTCTAGCCCTAAAGACATCTGGTACCTGGTCCACGGAGTCGTATGGATAAACTTGGTCAAGCGCCTGGTGGTGATAATAAAAACAGTTTTGGTAAACACTTTAAAAATCCACCAAATCCCCCCAAACATCACAAGTGCGCCAATAATTAGTATCATGGCGATCAATCCACCATACTCAAAACCCAGCATCTTGCCCGTATTGGCTACAAGGATCGATCCCACAAACACGGCAATCGCGACTATTAGACTAAAGCCAACCAGCCTGACCATCAACATCATTGGTGCTTCTCTGGTAGCATAAAGGATTTTTTCATCTTCAGCTTTACCTGGAAAGATAAAATCTGTAAAAGGAGCCTGAAAGTCTGTCGCCTCTAAAATATTTTGCATAATGTGATTATCTCACATCTTTTAGCTTGATCACGACAAAACCCGCTTTACTCCGACAATGCGATAAAATTGGCAAAATTTATTTATTTCCCAAACACACGTTTCTCCTTCAATCGAAGTTGCATGAAAGACTTTCATTTCTCCCAAATATATTGCACTATGCAAACTCACTATCCACTCTGCCTCTGACTGAAAGTCTTTGCGCCTCCGATTCACTTTCTTGCCAAATTTGCTCAATATTCTTTCTGCGTAAATCACATCTCCAGGGTTGTAGAGTATAAAATTATCCTCCCCCTCTCCTGTTACAAAATTACCCGTTCTCAAGTATCCATTTGGAAGTAGTATTTGATCGGGAGATAAATATTTATTATAAACAAAATAGAAATATGCTTGAATCGCCAAACGACAATTGCCCGACCCTATTTTCCTCAACCTAAGATCATCTTCCGTTAACGGTCCCGCATCATATCGGTAAGTAAAGCTTGGCAAATTCATTCTTGGCGGAGAAGGCGGGACTCGAACCCGCACAGGCTTACGCCCGCAACTTTTCCAAAGTTGTGCCCCACCATTAGGCGACTTCTCCTTATAGTTTGATATTCTACTTTACTCTAGCCACTTCTGCCAGGTATGCAGTCAACCGAGCTCGAGATTTGGGATTATTAGGCTTAAATGTATTAAAAAATCTTTGTGACGCTTTTGTGCCATACAAAAATATGTTTACGCCCTGACTATGTATAGCGAAGCCATTCTGTCGCAGTCCTTCCTTATAACTATTAATCAATGGTTTAGACGCAGAAGTAAAAGTTATCCCAAAATGTTTGTATTTATGGCCACTCACAACATGGTTGTGTATAAATGTTCCACCGTCCGTATCATACAAACCTCTCATACAAGCTCTTAGATAGTTCGGCTCTTCTTTAATCCAACCGGGAATATCTACTTGATGCTTGATCTTGTTTCCCCTTTTCAAGCCGAATTGCTCTAATAGTTGAGTAAACATAATTCCAGATATCACTACTTTAATGACGTTATGCTTTGGGTACGATGAAATTGATGACTTAGCACCAAACAACTTGTCTGCCAAGTACTGGATATGCCTTGAGTACTCGATATCATCAATCATGTGGAGGCTTATTTCGCACTGGCCAGCAGTTAAGCCACCATCACCCAAAACAATGCCTAAAAATTCAGCTAGTTCTTCGCCCAAATTTGGGGTAGTAAATACATTGGGCACACTGCAGCCAAGTTTTCGATAGTGTTCTGGGTCCTCTAACCTGCGAACTTGAGATGCATGTCCACCTCTAATGCGATCTGCCTCAGTGAATGTCACTCCGTGTTTTTTAATACGTATTAAACCACCTTTCTTCCCATTCACCCTCCCACTCCACCACTCTTCACGTTCCTCAACTATCATGGGGAGCGGAATCCCACTCATTACACTCAGCTTCTCCATTGCCTCTTTTCTCGGAAGTAACTTACCATTAATCCAATCTCGATAGTTCCTCCCGCAAATCCCCACCAACGCTCCCGCTCGCTCAGTATTTATCCCCAATTCTTCACATACTCTCACTAAAAATTCTTTTTGTTCTATCTTATTCAATACTAATCTCGACATAATTAATCCTAACAATACCCGAAAATAATGTCAAGTGATATACTTAAAAAATGCCTATCTGGAAACAACCACCCATCATTAAAGTCTACGAAGCGCTCGGATGTGTTGCCGACAAGCGCATTCAAATTGATGGTGACACTGCCAAAATCTACTCAAGTAGCGGCAATAAGTTTTACACTGTGACATATGATCCCAAAACGAACTCTATCATGTGCAATGACAATGGTAGCTACTGGGCTGGGTATCTAGGTTACCCCGCAATTGCCTTTTTACTCACCAAAAACATCATCCCCTATTCGCCCGTTTCAGCAGACCTACTTAGCGATATCAAGTGGAAAGATATCAATCAAAATTTCAAGAATGACTTTGTCAAAACCGAAGAGTACTGCCAAAACCTAGTTGTCCAGCGTGACGGCGATCTAAAAGCTTTACTCGCTGATATCGCCAACATCTACAAATACCTGGGCGACCACCCCCTCACTCTCCTTGGGACCAAAACCAAACCTCCCACTGGCTACTAGTTTCCCATCCTGCTGTGATATGTCTGGTAAAATACACTCACTGGCTTGCCCTGAGCCAGTCAGAGGGAAGATGGGCAGGACGGTAATGCGTTAGTTTCGAAAACTAATGTCCGCAAGGACTAACAGGTTCAACTCCTGTATCTTCCGCCACAAAATCGATATACTCATCATGATGCTCAAAAAAATTGACCTCGCACTACTTATAATTTTCCCCCTTATATCTGCAGGGATTTCTCTTTATTTTAAGACCAACTTCTTAACTTCCATCCTTCTTTTCTTTGGACTACCTTCGCTATGGTTTTCATATCGCACACCACATAAGTCACTGAAAACTCTCATTTTCGCCTCAATTTTCACCATTCCTATGGTTCTACTCATAGATTATTTGGCGGGGGGAGACATGTCTTGGTATGTCCCTACTATCTTCTCTTTCCGCATACTAGGCATCATTCCTATCGAAGATTTCTTTTTTGGTTTTGGTATGGCCTACTACACAGTCATTTTCTACGAGCACTTCCTAGACAAAGGCAAGCACAATCTAATAGATAAGAATATGAAATATGTAATCTGGCCATTAATCATACTGATGGTCACGGTTATTTCGAGCTATCTCTTCCTAAACAAACCATTGGTAATTCCATATGCTTATTTTTGGATGGGAATATTTTTAATTATCCTCCCCTGCACTGCTTTTCTAAGCTTCTTCCCCAAGCTCCTCACCAAGTATATCGCTACGGGATCATATTTCTTCCTACTTTATTTCATCCTTGAATTTACAGCCTTGCAACTTAACCAGTGGTCATTTCCTGGTAATAACTTTATCGGCTGGGTAGAAATATTTCATTATCGTTTTCCTTTTGAGGAATTATTCTTCTGGATCGGATTATCAACGATCTCCATTCTATCTTTCTACGAATTCTTTGATGACGATCGGAAGTAAACACTGATACAATAAGGTCATGACTATGTCTCAAACTCCCATCTACCAAACAGAAACAGGCGAAATCCCCGAAAACGTCAAAGTCGAAAAAATCCTCCTTGAGTGGACCGCTCCCTCTAGGCCTTACAAAATCCGCTCTCGCGAGTTCTATACCACTATTCTTTCTATTGCTTTCTTGCTTGGAGTAATCCTGCTCCTCCTCAAAGAGTTTCTGCTTATCGGAGTCATTATGGCTTTTGCTTTCCTCTCATACGTCCTCGCAACATATAAACCTAGCGATGCCAAACACCAGATCACTACTTTAGGTATCCGTACTGACGGCAAACTTTATCCCTGGGATCAAATGACCAATTTTTGGCTCAAAAAGCAGTGGGACCAAGAAGTAATTATTTGCAAGACAATTACCGCTCTTCCAGGTGTAATACTCTTAGTTATCGACGCTTCCAAAAGGGACCAAATCCTAAAAAATGTTGGTGAAAAAATCCCCCTTGTCAAACCGTCCGACTCTTTTGTCGACAAAGCCAGCAAGTGGCTCGGCAACAAAATCCCCCTCGAAACCACGTAAAAATTCATCTTGAGGTATAATATCTAAAGCAAGTTCACACTGACCTTGTCGAAGTGCGCCCATAGTTTAACGGATAGAATAGGGGATTGCGGATCCTCTGATGAAAGTTCAATTCTTTCTGGGCGCACACATTATCAAGCCTGGGCTCTTGTAGTCTAACTGGATAGGACATGGCCCTCCGAAGGCTGTAATCTGAGTTCGAATCTCAGCAGGAGCACTCAAATTCCCAGTGCTTTCGCCGCTTCACTAAAAACTTCCCTCTCGCTCTCAAACGCCAGCAGTTTTACCCCCTCCTCATACGTAACCCACTTTCTCTCCTCCATCTCCCATCCCGCTTGTCCAAGATCACTTTCTACTTCCATCAGGTAAAAGATGACTTGTTTGTGAACTCTGGTCTTGGCACCACCCGCTTCCTGATAGTGCTTTACCCTTCTCTCGCTAGTCTCCCCCGTCGCATCTTTGCCAGAGATAGTTTCTAAATCCGCATAGTAATAATACTCAATTATCTTGAGTGGACTCATCCCTGCCTGCGCAGGCAGGTCGACAATTTTGGCTTGTACCCCAACCTCTTCTTCTACTTCACGCACCGCCGCCTCCATCTGGGATTCACCCTTTTCTACCAGTCCTTTTGGCAGTACCCATTTGTGATATCCGCTATGTTTTCCCAACAAAAACTCATATTTTATTTGAGAATTTGAGAATTTTTGATTTGAGCTTTCGCGCATAGCGCGATACACCACTCCCCCGGCTGAAATTTCTTCGATTGTCGTCTGCTTCATGGCGGAGAGTACAGGGGTCGAACCTGTTAGTCCTTACGGACATCAGTTTTCAAGACTGACGCATTACCGTCCTGCCCACTCTCCACACATCGAGTACAAAGTGCTCGATAAGTGTATCCAGATACCCAGTAATCTGGGATACCAATCCATATATTCTATCATCTCTCAGTCTGGTGAAAACAGATAACAGAAAAATTGGCGGATGAAATTTTGTCGACCTACCTGCGTAGGCAGGCATTACAGGCGCGCCAGCCGCATGTACCGGAGATCAAAATTTGCGTCCGACAGTTTTTCTAATAATTTACCCTAATTCTGTCCAGACAACACCTCCCACCACTTCTGCCAATT